>JAWXAT010000048.1 GCA_034439615.1 Oligoflexia bacterium
AGGCGTAATCGTAACTCTTAGTTTTCTTTGCTCACCTGAAGCTGGAGTATAAGTGCCTGCCGCACAAAGACCCACTGGAACTGAAACGGTAGATTTATTTTGAAATATTTGAGCCATCGTAAGAAGTGAGTCGGTTGATCCACCAGCAGTTCTTTGGGCATTGCCCACAGGTGAGCCGACGTTTAGCGCAAACACCCCTTTACTGGTAACAAGATTTTGGGCAAGCTGGGCTTCTTGATAAAGAATGCAGGTGCCTGCGTTATTTAAAATTTCAAACTTAAAATCTACAGTGTCTAGCAGTGGTGTCGTACCATCACTTTGATAAACTCTACCCTCGTAAGTGAAACTCTGAGGTGACTCTTCAAGAGCAAAGGAGGATTGGGAAACGAAAACGAGTCCCAAAACCATGAGACGAAGTAGTAATTCGAGTTTTGAAAAAACGTACATAATCACCTCTACCTAATGTTATTTATCGGCAGCCTAGCCAAAAGACTTTAGGCTATAAGTCGGGGGCGGTAATTGCTTAGAGGTATTGAGGACTTAAGAGCACCCTAATTGTTTAATTGTCGTCGTTTCTGACCCTTGAAAAGCCAGTCCTGATCTGCTTTGAAGTTGAGGTTGTACCCACAACAGAAGACTCCCATTTCCCAATTCGAGATCGCACTTTTATCGTGGTCCCTTGCGGGATTCCCCCGTCGCCGCCTGACGAAATCGCATATCCTGGAACTCCAGCTAAAGGTGTTGGAGTCGGGGTGGGGGGCGCATTATTCACCGGATTCTTATTTGCAGGGTCTCGATTTGCGACCAGTTTTTCAAGGCTCTCTTTACTACATGCAGAGGTCAAAACCGCGACAAGCACTGCCGCCGCCCCAAGAAAAGTGCTTAATCTAAAGTTATAAATCTTCATGTTTAGGTTTTCGGATTAACTAGACCGGGACTTTAGTTAAAAAGATGGTGGTAAAATTACGTTGCATTTTTACCACCATCTTATATTATATTAAAATATGATAGAGCGCACACTTCAAAGCCCACTCGTGAATTCATTGAAAACCAAATCCATACTACTATTAGGCCCTAGACAAACCGGTAAATCAACGCTGATAAAATCTCTAAATCCCGACGTTTCATTTAATTTAGCCCACGAAAAGACCTTCCTGGAGTTTATGAGAGAGCCTTCATATCTTGAGAATGTCTTGGCGGAACTCCCAAAGAAAAAGAAAACTCTAATTTTCATTGATGAAATCCAAAAGATCCCTCGATTAATGAACACCCTTCAAGTGTTGATCGATGAAAATAAAGAAGACTATCGATTCATTCTCACAGGTTCAAGTGCAAGAAAACTAAAGAGGAATAAAACAAATATGTTACCCGGCAGGCTTCATACTTACGAGCTAGGTTCTTTAACCTCTAAGGAGTTGGAGTATTCGCTAGATACGAACAAGGTTTTAAGTTTAGGCAGCTTGCCCGAAATATATTTAGAACAAGATCTTAAGTCAGCAAAGAAGCTATTAAAATCATATGCCACTACCTATCTTCATGAAGAAATCAAAGCAGAAGCTTTGACGAAAAACTTGGAATCATTCACACGGTTTCTTTTTAAAATGGCCGCTGAATCTTCAAAATTTCTTGATCTATCAAAAATATCAAGAGTAAGTGCAGTTCCACGACAAACGACGCAGAGATTTTTTGAGATCATGGAAGATACTCTCATCATAAAACGCTGTGACGCCTTTGCTAAAAGCGATAAACGAAGACTCACGCAACACCCACGGTTTTTCTTTTTTGATACGGGTGTTGTCAATGCAATGCTAAATAACTTTATGCCATCGGCAGATCGCATGGGTTTTTTATTTGAAACATTGGTGTTCAACCAGCTCTCAACTTCACTAGCCTATACAGACGAAGATTACCGCATCTCCTCATACCGAACTGAAGCTGGCACTGAAATCGACTTTATTCTAGAACTTGGGGAAAGACTTATAGCCATCGAAGTAAAGGTCGGCGGTTACAGCGATAAGGATTTGCGAGGATTTGAAAGTTTTCAAAGTTTCGTTGGGAAAAAAGAAATAGAAAAAATCGTCCTTGTTCCAGACAAACAAAGAAGTCAAAAAACCGGGGACATTCGCTTTTTAAGCTGGCAGGATTTTTTGAAAGAAAATGATTGGTAATCTTTTAATAAAAAATATACTTTAAAGTTCCAAACAGTAACCCTTGAGCTTCTCTATAAGGAAGACTTTGGTCAGGTGAAACTGAGGAGCTTCTAGCTTCAAAATAGTTGATCCTATACCCAATACCAAAGAGCCACTGAGGAATGGCCTCATATTGAAGCCCACCCATGAACCTAATCGACATCAAATTACCAGTTGTTCCGTAAGAAAGCTCTCCGCCAGTCTGCCACCGTTTTGAAAAAATAAAATCGGTAGATACTCCCGCCTCCGGAATCGTTGCGCGCTCGATGAAATATTTTTGATTTTGCGTGTTTTGATATTGATTGGCCCCAACAAAGAGCGAAACCCTCGAGGCTTGAATAAATCTGAGCATAGGAAATCCCTTAAAGAGCCAATTATAATGCCCTCGAAAATCGAAGCTCATAGGATTAGTATTTTGCGCCTGTGCATTGTAGTTCATCGCCTTAGTTAAAAAACCAAACTCAAACCCCATATGTTCAAAATTTTTGGGCCAGTATTTTCCCCTTAGTCCTGTGGCCATAAATTCTGGAATATCTTGTCCGTTTTGGGCCTGAACCCCTGACACCATCGCCATACTTATTCCTTGAAGTTCAAGCGTTGATCTTCTTAGTTTTTCAAGCAGACTCAAATCTTCTTTGATAACCGGCACGCGTACAACAATCTTTGTCTCTCGTTTTGGCTCTTCAGCAATAGCTTTTTCACTTTGTTGAACTTTAGCAGGTTTACGAACAACTTTTTTATTATGAGGTTTCACAAGCTTTGGCGGTTCTGAAGCAACCACTTCTTCAGGCAAAGTGATTTCTTCTTCTACAAATATCTCAAGTGGAGGATTTTCTTTAAACTTATCAACACTGTTATTGATTCCAGCATATTGGGTAGGTTTAAATCGCTGAACAATTTTAGGGGGATTTGGACCACTCACAATTTGGGCATTTCCTCTGACTAAGACCAAGTTAAATTCTCCGGCACTTTCTTTACCTGCGGGTTCAAGAACAATGAGCGTGTCAGGTTCAACGTCAATCAGAGTTCCATCTTTAAGTTCGATCCGAGTTCTTGAATCAGCCAGAGTTAAAATTGAATCGTAAAACTGAAGCGGTTTGTCGTCTTTTCCATCAAGCCAAAAAAGGCTCTCTTTTTCTCTCACCTGAACAGAGTTTCTGGTTTGAATGAGTCGCCCAATTCCGCCCTGAATCTCAGAG
>JAWXAT010000049.1 GCA_034439615.1 Oligoflexia bacterium
GAGAACGGGTGTAATCTTTCGAGCTTTTGAAACTGTAATGTCGCCTAATCTAATGGCCATTTTTAATTCAGGAACAGTTTTTGATTTTCGAGCGACAGTTATAAAATTTGAACTATTAGCCTCAGAAAGTTTTAATGCTTTAACTGAATAATCAAAAAGGCTTGAATAGCCAAGATGAATAAAGACACGTTTTTCATCTAGAGTTTGTAAAATATCAATCAGTTCAGACTCTGCGTCATGAAACCTCTTTGCGATTTCAACGGCTTTTGTGTGAAGAGTGTTTATCTGAAGATCGTTTACATGATTTGTCACTTTCTTCTCCTGATTTGAAAATTTTATGTTTTTATGTTTCAAGTTTTCTTTTTTTTCTGTTTCATGTTTCATGTTTCATGTTTCATGAAATTCTTAAGATTTATAGCATGTGTTTTTAAGCAGTAATGTTTTAACGACTACAAGCTAATCTAGAATTGAGATGTAAGGCTCACCAATGCCTCAAGTGGCATTTAAATTAATTGGGATTTGTTTTTTGACATTTTCATAGACATAAATGCGATGGTCAAGCTGTCATAAACTCGCTTTACAGCGTCAAGGGAAAAATAAATTTTGTGGTGTTGCAGCTATAATGGGAAAAATAAATTTAAAATTACTTCGCCAACTAAATCAATACCCATAACTGAGGTTTTTTACCGGAGAATTAAAAAATCACGGACCCAAACCAATTGCCGTTGGATTATTTTTAATCGGCCCAGCAGTTCCACCACCACCCAGCGGCAAATCACCTCGCGTGAGAAATCGACGTGAGACAATTTTTACTGAATAACCACTACGCCCATTATTATTACCGGCTCTTCCAACGCCTACACCCTCTGGAAATTTATCTGGTGAGTCAGAATCTTGAGTCCAACTGGTGTTAAGATGATCACTACTTTTTAAAATCCAAAATGCTTGACTGCCAATTTCAGATTTTGCGTTAAATGAAATTTGGTAATCTACATTTTTTAATTGAGGTGTACCGCTCCGACGAAAACTTCCAAAATCCCAGCAATAAGGTCCATCACTATCACCACATGCTTTTAAAAAACCTGGGCCTGCACGGCTAACAATATTTTCATTAAATTTTGATTGTATCGAATAATAAGCGACGTCAAATAAATCTGGGGAAATTGCTGCAAGCTCGGCATAACGCGCATTAAACTTTTCATCACCATTTTTCTTAGACACAATTGGGTCAACGTTTGCGGATTTTAAATCACTTCTAATATTATAATAATCTTCCATGCGCGGAAGTTTATCCACAGTTGCCCGACTTGGAATAATTTGCGACAAACCATTTACACGGTAAAGTTCAGAACGTGGCCCCAAATTATCTCCGGGAAAGCGCGAATACCTGGGTGGAATCCATTCCATCTCACTGGTCATTTGCGCACCACCAACTCTTGGTGGTAATAACGGATCAACTAAACCACCTTGAGAATTTGGTGTGCCAGATTGCCACTGGCTTCCATACCACGGACCCATCTTACCACCAAAGGGCATAGCATAAGCTTCGGCCGTTAATTCAATTGAACCCAAGAATGGTGCAAAAAGCATTTTTGGTTTTGTTTTTGCTTTCACAACTACGTAAGCAACCGTCCACGGATCTTTTTCAAAACCCACAAGACTTCTTTTTTGGCCTTGATCACTGAGATCTTCATTAAGAAATGCTTCTGCTGTGATCAAGCGCAAATCAGAAGCTGTATCAATGCCTGCCATATCTTGGGCTACTTGAAATAACTCTTTAGATGCTTTGTCCATACGAGCTTGATTTTGTGGTGGCTCGTCCATATTTTTTACGTTCATTTTGCAAATAGTACCGGCAGCATTACTCTCATCATAAATATCTGCATACTTCACAAAAAGTCTCACATCTATTGGAACCAAAAAAGGTAAGGGCTGACCACCACGGTTAAGCGAATGATAAAATTGAAAATCTAACTCACCTGATTTATTTGGAAGTGTGAGATTATTTAAAAAAGTTTTTCTAACAGTGTCTGCAACAGAAGCACCACTGAGATCTTTAAAATCATTTCCGTTATTCACGATCAATAATTTTTCAAGTTCTTGCATAGCCCGACGACGCATCAATACCGCTTGCTTATAACTTGTAAGGAAATGTGCGGCTACGACCATATTTGCAATGCCAGCAGTTTTACAACTTTCACTGTACCGTTTGACAGCTTCTTTACCTTGCTCTTCATATTCTTTTACAAAATTTGGAAGAGCATTTTGTGCCCAATTTGGGCGCGGTGGACGCAAAGTCGGTGCATTAGTCCGACTTGTTTTGCATGCGTTCTGCATACTTCCAATGTCTCGTGGTCTTCCTGAAGGTTCAAACCATGATTCATACCAAAAAGAATTTTGCACACAAACAATCGGGCCCTTATAACCACCCGGTGGAGGTGGAGGAACTCCAGGAACCCACTCAGCTGCATATTCACCTGGCGCACCGGGTGAACCCGATGACGAAAGATAACGATTTCTCCCCGCATCACCCAGCGCCCACAAACGCCAGTTGAGTAACTTCCAACTTTGTCTGATTTGATAATTCACATGGGCCATGCTGTTTAAAACTTCAGCTTGTTTCATGGCGCCGTAATAAGCGGCGATGTCGACTGAGTTTTGCAAATTGATTTTGTCATGAATGATGAGACCAACATTAATAACCATGGCGAAAAAAATAAAAAGTACCTGAAAAATAAGGGCGATGAGAATGCTGACTTGGCCGCGTTGCGAATTCATACTTTTAGTTTAACTAGATTTGGCAAAAGTATTAACCATCATGAGGTCTTAACGCAGAGCGCGCTCATTGACAGCCAGGCTCGGCCTTGGGCAAGCTTATAAGATAAACCATTTAACGAGGTGGCAATGTTAGTTACAGCACGCGGTTTTATAATATTTCTAAGCTTCCTTTTCTCTTTCAACGCCAATGCCAACACACTTTTTGAAGGTTGGTTTGAGGTTTATTTAGGAGCAAAAAAAATCGGCTACATGACCGAGCGTTTTGAATTTGCAGATAAAAAATTTAAAGCCACGACCTACCTTAAAACTAATGCCGAGGGCGGAAGTATCACTGAAAGTCTAAAGGCGTTTGCTGGTCCAGATCTCACACCCCTCAATTACTCGTATACCTCCAAGTCAGGTGAAGAAATTAAAATCATCGACGCCACATTTAAGGGCGAACTCATGACCCTTAAAATTAATGATGGAAAATCAGATAAAAAAGAAACCAAGCGAATTAAAAAAGGCACGTTTTTATCTTCATTTCTACTTTACCTGATATTTCAAAATGGTGGCTTAAGTGTCGGAAAAAACTTCACCTACTCTGCCATTGCTGAAGAAGATGGTTCCGCTCATATCGGAAAAGCCGCCATCACCAGCAAAGAAAAAATCAAAGATAAAGAAACTTATAAAATACTTAATTCTTTCAAAGGCGATAAGTATTTCACCTGGGCAACAGCAAAGGGTGAAATTGTACTCTCTCGCGCACCTGAGAAAAATATCGATGTACGTTTTGTAGCCTCTCAAGCAGAAGCCACAAAAGGTTTTATGGTTAATAATACCGACCTAAAACTTCTCTTCGGAAAAATCCCTGGCGAAACAAGTACTGAAATCCCTACAGAAGAAACAACTCTTGAAACACAAGCTGCAGATAAGAAAAAACGTCTCACACCCACTGAACCTTCCGGCCCCGCTGGCAAAAAAGCAGGGGTTCCCGCTGGTGAAGGCCTTATGATTAAAGGTGTGCCTCCGACGAGTGCTCCACTCACAACTCCAACCCCTTATCAGAAAAAGTGAAACAATGAATATCAACGAGATTAAAAGAAAAATTGGACAAACATTCATCGTGGGCTTTGACGGTCACGAACCCACAAGTTCTGTAAAAAAATTCATCACAGACAATGATGTCGGCGGAGTAATTCTTTTCACACGTAACATTGAAAGCCCGGCTCAATTAGCAAATCTCAATAATGAATTACAATCACTTGCAACCAGCGGTTCAGATCAACTCTTTATCAGTATTGATATGGAAGGTGGACGCGTCGCCAGACTTAAAGCCCCGTTTACTCAATGGCCTCCGATGCAAATTCTAGGTGAAATTGGTTCTGCTAGCTTAGGTTTTAAATTTGCTGAAACCATGGCTAAAGAACTCTTAAGTGTCGGCATTAATCTTGATTACAGCCCGTGTGTTGATGTTCTTACAAACGACAAAAACACTGTCATTGGCGACAGAGCTTTTGGAATTGAACCAGAGATTGTTTCAAAAATGTCTTCTGCCCTTGTGCGTGGTTTTTTAAAAGCCGGTGTGATGCCTTGTGTGAAGCATTTTCCTGGCCATGGTGACACACTCGTTGATAGTCACGATGATATTCCGGTTGTGCATCACGATCTTGATCGTCTTGAAAAAATTGAATTTATTCCTTTTAAAAAAGCATTTCGCGCGCGATGTGATCTGGTGATGACCGCACATTTAAAATTAGATAAAGTTGATCCCATTTGGCCAGCAACTTTATCGACTAAAATTCTTCAAGATATTTTACGCGGCTCACTCGGTTACAGAGGTGCAATCATCACTGATGATATGGAAATGAAAGCTATTACCAAAAATTATAAAGTTGAAGAAGCCGCCGTTCAAGCCATCAAGGCTGGCTGCACGATGCTCCTTTATTGTCACACACTTGAAGTCTATGAACGCGGCCTTGAGGCAATCACAAAAGCAGTTGTTGATGGAGAAATTAGTAAAGACATTATAGAAAAAAATCTTGAACTGGTTTTGAAAATTAAAAAAGATAATCTGCAGCCCTATAAGCCCGCAAATGTGACCGAGCTCACAAAAGCCGTGGGGCATCCTGACCATCTAAAGCTCGCTAAACAAATTGCGCGCAAAGAAGTTCCTCCCGGGCTTAGCACTTAAAGCTGAATTTATCTGACCCTTTTGATTGACTCATCTCATTCATTTTAGATACACCCATATTTCATCCAAGTCGGTGCCTTCAGTTCGAAGGTGAAAAGGGAAGAGGAGTGAGAACCTCCCACGGACCCGCCACTGTAAAGGCTTTCATAGCCTGAGTCAGGAGACCTGCCGCACTTGTTCATATAAAGGAGGTACTCTTCGTGGAAATGAGAGCACCCAATACAAAATTATTTTTTTATTTTTTATTATTGCTGTTGTGTTTTCTCAACCCAGCACTCGCACAAGACGTTCAAAAATTAGAACCCACAGAAGTTGTTGCAACTCCACTTGACGCCATTGGTTCGCGCGACACCACACGCCCCGTGCAAATCATCACAGAATCAGAACTAAAAACAGAACAACGCCGATACACTGACGCACTTAATAGTTTAGGTGGAGTTCAAGCGCGCCTTGAAGGAAGCCCAATTATTAGTATACGCGGTTCACAAAGTTCAGCTCGAACACTTGTGATGCAAGATGGAATTCCACTTAATTTTTCTGATGGAGTTGGGTTTAATCCACTTTTTGTCGCCACAGAAAACTTAGGAAGCCTTGCCCTTCTTCGCGGCCCCTCATCAAGTTTATTTGGGCGCGACGCCATGTCTGGAGTTCTTGATTTCCAATCGCAACAATTAGAAAGACCCAAGTTTTATTCTGGATACGGTTCATTTAACACTCAACAAAATTTTGTAGGTGTTCCAATCAAAAGTGAAAACACCTCAGCGCAAGTGACCGCCTATCAAACGCGCACTGACGGAAACTTTCCCTACCGCGTTCAACGTAATAGTGCCAGTGGCACTCGCGCTCGTAATGACAGCGAACTTTTAAGATCCACCCTCTCAGCACAAGGCCAAGCCGACCGCGTACAATGGAAAACCTATCATCTCATTGCTCGACAAATCGGCTCTACCCCACAAGATATCAACACCCCAGCGGCAGGCACCGCATTTAATAATTGGGGTAGTCTTTCAGCTTTTTCTGCAAATGTGAAAATTGATGAAACCATTAATTTAAAATCTCGAACATCTTTTAAATATCTTGATCAACGCTACAACGATCAAGGAACCGGCCGCTCGCAAAGTTTGAGACAAGGTTTGGCTTTGAGTAAAAAATTTGAACAAGTTCGTTTTGAAATTTTTGATGATTATTCTACAGAGTTTTTTCGAGCAGGGTATTTAAACTCCGAGGGGCAATCAGTAAATCTTAACGAAGTTGGTGCATCTGTTCAAATTCCACTTGGTGAAAGTGTCACTCTACAATCGGCCGTGCGCGTGACAAATGATACTGGCACTGTTTTGCCTTCTGTTGGAGTAACAGGTGTAGATGAAAATGAGTGGCGCTATTTTGCAAACTACGCAGAAGGTTATAGGCCAGCAGATGTCACACAAAAATATGGTAGTTTTTTTGGTTTTTTAGGAAACCCCAGCTTACGACCAGAGCGCAGCAGAGAATTTGACATTGGATTTGAAAAAAATGTCACCCGCGAAGTACTTATTCACTTTGAAGCCTTTTCCCGGGACACATTTGATCTCTTTGATACACGCATGATCGGTGAGAATCTTACTTATCAAAATGTCGGTCGTGGACGCGCTTCAGGTTTTGAATTTCGAAGTGAATTTCATCGCAGCGATTTAAATGGAAACATTAATCTTGCCTACTTAAAAAATGAACAGCTAGATCCGGTGGCTTCACTTCCTTTGTCACCACAGGTACAAGCCTCATTGTTCTTAGAAAAAACATGGAGTACTTGGTCAATTGGGGCACAAGAGACTTACTGGACAAGTTATTACGATCGAGACAGCTTTAATCAATTAATTGATATGGGCGCATGGAACACGTTAGATCTTTTTTCTCGTCATAGATTTACAAATAATTTTAATCTTCGATTCAGCGCACTTAATATTTTTGATCATCCAAGAGAATTGAGATTTGGATACCCAGAACCTCAAAGATCATTTCTCATTGTTGGTGAGGCGACCCTGTGATTAGTGTGTTAAAAAAATATATTTATAACAATAGTTTTTTTAAATTAATGATCTTGTTTTTGTTTGTGGGCACTTTGGCAAATGCGAACGAAAACGCAAATGCGCCCAAACGTATTATTGCTCTTAGCCCAGCAATCGTAGAACTTATGTATACCTTGGGTTTTGAAAACAAAATCGTGGGCGCATCAGAGTTTGCCGACTTTCCTGAGGCAGCAAAAAAAATTCCAGTTGTTGGGCCCTACACAAAGCCAAGTCTTGAAAGAATTGTTCAACTAAAGCCTGATTTAGTACTCATTCCAATCGAAGGGCCCGCTGATATTAAAAGACGATTTGATCAGTTAAAAATCAGATACGAAGTTTTAAGCATGCGCACCCTTGATGAAATAGGTTCGACAGCAAAACAAATTGCAAGTCTTGTCGGAGAAGCTGACGTAGGAATTAAATTTGAAAAAAACTGGTCCAAACAACTAATTGAAAGTTTTAGTACGAAAAAAGTTTTTACAAAAAGTCCACATGTTCTTTTAGAAGTAGAGCATTCACCCTTAATAATCGCTGGCCAAATGACTTTCTTACACGAGATATTAGAAAAATGCGGGGGAGAAAATATCTTTAAAGACCTCAAGGGTTATCCGCGCATCTCTAAAGAGCTGCTTTTTAATAAAAAGATTGATCTCATATTGCTCGCTGATCATTTCTCTAATGAACAAACAAAAACGCGAGCCCTTAATAACTGGAAATCATTTTTGCCCACAAAAAATACACGTCTTGTGGTTTTAAGCCCCGACATTACAACACGCCCTGGACCCCGCTTACTTGAAGGCATTAAAATAATTTGCGGGGCACTTTAATGACCGATAGCACTGGCAAAACCACAAACACCATAAACGTTAAACTTCTGGTTCTCTTTTTTTTAGCCATCAGTGCATTTCTTTTTTCACTTCACCGCGGCCACGTTGAGATTTCATTTAACGAGATCATGGCTTGGCTCACAAAACAAAATATGTCTGATGAATCTGCATTTCTTATTTCAACTTTGAGATTTCCACGCACACTAGCTGCATTTATTATTGGCGCAACCCTTGGCGTTTGTGGATTAGTCTTTCAAACACTTCTAAGAAACCCACTCGCCGAACCCTACACACTCGGCTTATCTGGCGGAAGTTGCTTGGGCGCTGTGGCTGCACTTACATTTTCTTTAGAGCCACCTGAATTTTGGATCCCCACACTATCAACAGTTGGATGTTTATCTGCGACATTATTAGTATTAGGATTAGGCCGTAAAAAACTTTCATTTGAAAGTAGAAGCCTCATACTTTTTGGCGTGATGATTTCACTTTTTTTCAGTGCAGCAGTTGTAGCTGGGCTTTCTATTTTATCACCACAAAAACTTCAGACCGCACTTTTTTGGCTCTTAGGAGAGTTTGGTACAAGTCGCGACATCTGGATCAAATCCATTGGACCGGTTTTAGTTGCCGGTATGCTTATCATTTTATTTAAATCCCGAGGGCTTGACGCCTTAAGTCTCGGTGAAGCCCGAGCTCTTTCACTAGGCTTTTCTCCTCGCAAAGAGCGCGTTGTTTTAATTCTTATTTGTACACTATTAACCGCCCTGAGTGTTTGCATCTCAGGCCTAGTTGGTTTTGTGGGGCTTGTCTCACCTCATCTTGCTCGAAAATTTTTAAAAACATCACGGCATCATACACTCGTTATTGGCTCAGCTTTTACAGGCGCAATTCTTCTCACATTAGCCGACAGCATTGCGCGCTCAGCTCTCATGACAACTGAAATTCCCGCAGGAAGTATCTCAGCCCTTATTGGCGCACCGGTTATGATTTTTTTATTACTAGGATATAAAAATGCTTCGGTTGAATAAAGTCAGTAGCGGCTATGATCCGACTAAACAAATTTTAAAAGAAATTGATTTTGAAATTTCTAACGGCGAAATCATAGCCATCATGGGTT
The DNA here is from genome assembly GCA_034439615.1 of Oligoflexia bacterium. NCBI lineage: Bacteria > Pseudomonadati > Bdellovibrionota > Oligoflexia > Oligoflexia bacterium. The sequence continues at coordinate 8,938 of JAWXAT010000049.1, forward strand.
TAAACGGCTCAGGCAAAAGCACACTTCTACGAACTTGTCTTGGCCTACTTTCCCCCTTACACGGCGAAGTGTTACTCAACAACAAAAAACTTTTAAGTTACACTCCACACCAAAGAGCACAAAAGATTTCATTACTTGATTCACAAACTACTATTGCATTTTCAATGACCGTTCGAGAACTACTTGAACTCTCGATTTCTTTGCATGGTAAAAAAGAATTATTTGCCCTTGCTTTAGAAGCCGTTGGATTAAAAGGGTTTGAAGAAAAAAACCTGCTTGAACTTTCAAGTGGCGAAACAAGGCGAGCGCTTATTGCACATACGTTATGTACAAATGCTGAAATCATAATGATTGATGAACCATTTGCGCATCTTGATTGGCGGCACCAAGAACAACTTGCCCAAAGTCTGAAGTCTTGGAATAAAAAATTTAATACGACTTTTGTCTTAGCTATTCATGAACTTGAATGGATCATTCAAATCGCCCACACAGTTTGCGCACTAGGCAAAGGTAAAATTTTAGCAAGCGGTAGCCCAGAATATGTTTTCCAGTCGCAACTAGTCTGTGAATTGTTTGCTTTTCAAGCGCGCATCGACGAAAATCCTATAGATGGGTCACGTAGATTAACACTGGGTCGACCACTTAAATAAAACCAGGCCAACATTACAAAGGCAACCATGAGCAAAGAACGCAAAGCATTTTCTTGGTCCACTTCAATAGTTATTCATAGCATTCTCGCAATTCTACTTCTCAAAGCCGGTTATCATTATGCAATGCCTGAAGGTGACGTTGTGAGCATCGAAGTTGGAAGTGGCAATCAAGGTGTACAAACTGCAATTCCAACTGAGTCGCAAGATGTTGAAGTTAAAGCACCCGCGAAAACACAACCCATCGCAAAACCAATTGTCGCAGCTCAACCAAAACAAACATCAGAATTTAAACGTGTCGTAGAAAAACCTGATGCGCAACCTTTAGAACAAGAAGACTCACCAGTTGTTGTACCAATTGCTGAACCTTCACCTGAACCAGAAGCTCAAGCTGAGGAATCGCAAAAACCAGAAGAAGCCCCACCGGTTGTAGCACCCGTTGAAACACAAGCTGAAAACACTGATAATCAAGATGAAACTTCCGAGCAACCCGAGGTTCCACAAGAAGCAGCAGCACCTGGGCCAGTAGTAGCAAATCCTGATGCCACAGGAGAAAATTCAGCAGCTCCACCAAAATTTGGAACACCCGGCACAACTATTGACGAAGCAAGGTTAGTTCCCAAAGCTGGAAACAAAGAAGTTCGTTACCCATGGATGGCGCGCATGAAACGTCAAGAGGGAACAACCGTTGTTGCAGCATATGTAAGAAAAGATGGAACCATTTCACACGCGATGATTGTTAAGTCTTCAGGTGTAGAAGCGTTAGACAAAGAAGTCATGGAAATATACCCGAAGTGGCGCTTTCAACCGGGCACATCAGGCTGGGTTGTAAAGCCGTACCATTTCAGATTGAAAAAATGATGAAAAAATTTTTTGCACTAACAGTAATTTTAATCTCCTATCTTTTTGCTCCCCAGATTTTTGCATCTGGCACTGCAAAGCCATTAATGAATCTGGAGATCGGAGTCTGTACACATATTAACCACGGCCCCGAGCTTGAAGTGATTAAAGACATGGGGGCAAAATGGATTCGCATAGACATGAATTGGGAATACATGGAGCCCACAAAAGATAATTGGGAATTCACTCTATTTGATAAAATCGTAAAAGCCGCCAAAGACAACGGTCTAAAAATCTATGCGACTCTTGCGTATGCGCCGGCTTGGGCAAGTTCCAACGGAAAATCAAACGGTATTCCCGACGCTGAAGGTTGGAAACGCTTTGTACGTGTTGCCGTTGAACGTTACAAAAATGACATTCCTGTTTTTGGAATTTGGAATGAACCAAATCTAGAGGGTTTTTGGGTAGGTACATCTGATCAGTACGTTGAGCTACTGCTTAAACCTGCGTACACGGTTATTAAATCGATAAACGAAAATTTAATTGTCGCCGGACCCGACCTTGCTCATTTGTATAAATCAAATATTTCCATGGGTGATTTTTTTAACTCTATTAAAAAATTAAACGGCAGAAATTATCTCGATATTATTGCTCACCATATCTATGCAGGAGATGATTTCAGTAAAAAAGTGAACGGATATTCTTTTGCGGGATTTACATATAAAGATGGCCTCAAACAGCTTTTAGAAAAAGGCGGCGTAACCGATAAACCCGTCTGGATTACAGAGTTTGGAATTGACGCTAACGTGACTGGCGAACTTAAGCAGACAGAAGGCATAAGCTCACAACTTAAATTTATGGCTACTCAATCATGGATAAAAAATGCGTTTATATATGAACTAGTCGATGACCCAAGTATTGATTGGCAATATGGCCTTATCAACAGAAACAATCAGCCCCGCCCCGTTTATTACGAAGTGAAAAAGCTCATAAGTTCAGGGTTTAGATAATTGGCGGACTTTTCTTAGTCGCCGAATAGAACTTTTTTGGAAGGTGTTGAACCCTTGCTGCGAAGTCTACGTTTACGCTCGCGGCCTTCTTTTGATTTTTTCTTTTTACGTTTCAATTCTGTAGCTTTTGTTTTTGAGGCCATGATTTAAATCCTTTTTAAAAAACATTTACAATGCCAAGTAAGTAGCGCATCTGACTCAAATGTGCAACTAAAAGCTCGATTTGCTCCTTAGAACTGCAGCCAGGCTTGAAATGTATGGGCTGTATCGCCTGTGACGGCGACATTATTCTTCATAGCGTAAGCAGCACATAATTTAGGCCCTTCCCAGCCGACTCCACTGGTCCAATAGGTTTTGCTATTGATATTATCCCAAATACCACCCACTCGAAGCTGAAATCCCTCTCCCGCATCGATTTCCATACCTAAATTTAAACTTCCTTTTTTCTCAGGATTTCTTTTTTCTTGTCTAGTGACATCTGCGCGAAAACGCAAAATATCCATGATGATTAAGTGCGAACCAATTCCAATTGTTGGAACCATATCAAGATCGTCATCATTAAGAAGATCATAGCCAACGATACCGAAACCCAAAAATGTTGCAGGCACAACGAGCATACCTGCGGTGAAATTATGTTTTGTAAAACCAGGTGCTGCTGAGTTCATTCTAAAAAGTCTACGTCCTTGAAAGCCGATACCTAAACGTTGAAGAAATCTTCCAGCTAAACTAAAAGAAAAATCCTGATCGATAATTACGCGGTCATGAAATGAAGCGCGTTTATAATAATAACCAAAACCACCCGAAACAACTTTGTCAGGGCCATTATCAGTCATTGCAAATGAAGTCGTGTTTACCGGATCACTCAGTGTTGCGCGCGCTGTTTGAAATGTAGCTCCCACATTGTAGTCTTGAGTAAATGCGATTGCAGCTGGATTTAAGTAGTGTGAGTCGATGCCGTTTACAGCTGCACGTCCAGCTTCGCCAAGTGCGGTGGGTGCTGCGCCAAAAAAACTTTGTGCAAATGAATACTGCGGTTTACAAATCGAGAGTAAAACCAATACCATTAAGGCTGAAACAACACATCTTTGGAGATACATCGGATGACCCAAGCCTTTCGTCTAGCTTTTGCTTTTTTCGTACTACTATTCACTTTATCCTCAAATGCACTAGCGAACGCAACGGATATCAGCACAACTATTCGTGAAGTCACACCTGGCCAAACATTTGAAGATCTTTTATTACGCGCAGGATTTTCAAAACGACACGCCAACAGACTCCTGGTGAATCCCACCTTGCCCACAAGGATGAATCTCACACCTAATGAAAAATATCTTATCATTCACAATAAAAAACTTGGTCGTACAGAAGCTTGTTTTTATCTTGATTACTATAATGAGGCTGTTGGATTTTGGTTTGATAAAAACGGTGATGCTGGTGTCGAACGAAAACCCATCGACTTTAAAATTGTCACTAAAACTTTTTTTGGAAGAGTTCGCGGAAGCATCGTTGAGAGTATTAAAAAATTAATTCCCGATGAGTGGCCCGCAGCTCGTTTCGTTGATGCTTTTTCATGGGATCTCAACCTTGCTAAAAAATTAGTAAAAGATGACTCGTTTAAATTCACTATCGAAGAAAAATACGATCACGGACATTTTGTAAAGTACGGTGAAATTTTAAACGCTGAACTTGAGACTAACGGAAATCGCCTCAAAAGAGTCTTGTGGAGAAACGAACGAACCCATGTGTTTGTTGATCCCTCCATGCGTTTTGAAGACAGACCTTTCTATGCGCCCGTAGATTATCTACACATCTCAAGTCAATTTTCACGTCGACGCTTTCACCCAGTAAGACGAAATTATCAGGCGCACCTAGGAACAGACTTTGCTTTACCAGAAGGTTCGCCCGTTTATGCTACTCGTGACGGAATCATTAATGATCTCACGCGCCACAGGGCTAATGGAATTCTAGTTCAAATCAGACATGACCATGGTTTTGTGACAACCTACAACCATTTGCAACGTTGGGCGCCAAACCTAACAATCGGCAAAGCCGTACGTGTTGGTGAAATCATTGGATACGTGGGTTGCACAGGATATTGCACAAGCCCTCATCTTCACCTCAGCATCCGAAACGGAAACTATTTATACGACCCCGTATACCTAACAAAACCCTTCCCCCACAAAGAACGCAACTACCACGAATCAAACAAATACAAAACAATGGTAGCCCGCTAACGGCTAACGGCTAACGCACGGCCTTACTTCCTGCATTACAAAAAGGCACGGCCTTACTTTTCGTAATCATCGCGACTAAACGGAACCGAATCCCAATTTTCTAGAGGTAATGGTTTACGATTTTGCGGATCTTTTCTGAGGCGAAATTCACTTTTCCGCAAAGCCTTTTTAATGCTTTCTCGCTCTACATTTTTGTAAGAGGCGTTAATCCACTCCAGCGCCTTCTCTGGTGAATCATCAAATAGAATTTTGTCTTCGCTAATTGGAATTATTGAATGCCTTTGCCCCAATAAAATAGAGAGACTACTAAATGGATAGTCTTCAGCCTTATTGCAAAGACTGGCCTCAATAGGATTACGATAAACATATTTATAAGCGTGAAAAAAATAGAGCGCATTGTCTATCAAAGAATTGTGATAAGGGCCTCCCCAAATTTTGTTAATCCTTCCAGAGATTCGACCAACTTGTCGGCTAGATTCACGCATAAAATACTCCATAGCGTCTGGAAGATTTCGATTCGGATCACGACAGATGAGATGAAAGTGATTTGGCATCAAAACAAACGAAAAAATTTCAATCGAATAACCCCGATTAATTATAAATAAATAATGACACAGAATGCTCCACATTATCTCTAACGGAAGGGGGAAATCTTCTCTGTTATTGCTCCTACCCGTAATGTGGTGAGGGGCGTAGCTGCTCAAAATGCGATGTTTGCGTGCCATGTTCTAATGTCTTTGCAATGCGCACCAAGGCTCAGATTAAAAATAGGGCCTAACCAGAATAATCCGGACGGATTACCAAAAGTAAGGCCGTACCTTTTTGCATTGCAGGAAGTAAGGCCGTGCATTCCCGTCAGCGCGGTTGCTTTCCAGCAATCCATATGATTTATCAATAATAGGCTCCATTTGAACCTTAGCATTACGAAAAGTAAGGCCGTGCATTTATGATCAAAAAAGCTGTTATTCCCGTAGCGGGGCTTGGTACTAGGTTTCTTCCGGCAACAAAGGCTGTGCCCAAAGAAATGCTTCCAATTGTTGATCGACCTATAATTTTGCATGTTGTTGAAGAGGCGATCGCCGCTGGGATTGAAGATATTATTTTCGTCACGGGTCGACACAAAACTGCTATTGAAGAATTTTTTGATCATAATTATGAACTCGAAGACACTCTTGAGCGCCAAGGTAAAAAAGATCTTCTCGAATTAACAAAACGAATTTCAAATATGGTGAATGTCATCAGCGTTCGCCAAAAAAATCCAAAAGGTCTTGGCCATGCCGTATTAGCTGCCAAATCAATAGTCGGAAACTCTCCGTTTGCCGTTTTATTAGGCGATGAAGTTATGGATGGCTCTCCCACCGTGACTCAACAACTGGCAAAGGTTTATGAAACAGAAGGCCTTTCAACGGTTGCAGTTATGGAAATACCAAAAGAAGATGTCAAAAAATATGGAATCGTAAAAGTTGCGCCCCACAAAAATAAAAAGACTTTTAAGATTTTAGACGTCGTTGAAAAACCAAACCCTCAAGATGCTCCGAGCCGCTGGGCGCTGCCGGGTCGTTATGTCTTCAGCCCTGATATTTTTAAATATCTTGAAGAAACAAAACCCTCTAAAGGCGGTGAAATTCAACTCACCGATGCCATGACAAAATTAGCAGCAAAAGAAGGCCTTCTGGCTTACGCTTTTGATGGTTTACGCTTTGACGCCGGCGACAAGCTTGGCTACATTGGTGTGAATCTGGAATTTGCATTGCGACATCCAGAAATTGGCACCGCCACTCGCCAGTACGTACTGGATTTGGCTAAGCGATTAACACGAGAAGAGTCATGAATTTTCAAAGCCCGGGCGAAATTCGCCTCACTATGATTATGTTTATCTCACTCATGGCAGCAGCTTTATTATTCACAGTGAATGCCAACGCATATATTCCCACCTCTCATTTTATTTTTGATCGCACTGCCGCCCAACACGGAAAAAGCGCCTACTCCATTGAACAAGAAGTAATTTTTAGCGAAGGCATTGAACGCCTCACGGTTAAAGAGAATTGGCTTGTTGTAGATGGCGGTGAAATGCGTGTTCAAGCATATGGTGATAATTTTCGAGTTATAAAACTTCTTAAACGCGGTCGAAACTATTGGGTCGATCAAGACAGTAGCGAAAGAGGCGGTGAAGTTTCTCCTGATTTTTTTATGAGCCCACTACTCACTCGTAGTGCTATGGATCTTAAAAAACACTTTAATAAGTGGGGCATCATACCCGCTGAAGCATTGCGTGAAAAACGAATCTCAAAAGACCTTAAAGAAATTAAAGTAGAAACAGAAAATTTTGTAAGACTTGGTCGAGTCTCAGGCGCCGTCACTTATACTTACGGAAAACTTACTCCCGTGAATAGCCCAGCAACGCCTGGCTTGTGGATAGAGCAAGATGCATTTGTCATTCGTAAAATGCGTTCACCCAGTGGCGCAGAATTTTTCGGAAATAATTACTTAGCTTATTTAAAAAATCTTTGGTTTCCTAGAAATCAGACTATTACTTTTGATAATCATACAGTTGAAGTTCGTGTAACACGCGTACAAAGCATTGATCTTAATACAGAACAAAAACGTCAATTTGATTCTAACTGGTTTAGAAACCGCCCCGACGTTGCGACAATGTGGCCAAAATCTTCACTTGCACCCGTGGTTCAAGAGTTTTACAAACGGTTTCGATGATTGATTCAGAGTTTGTTGTAGTTGCCGTTGATGCACCCCTTCCACAAGCACTCACTTACCGCTTACCCAAAGATCTCGCCACACTTGTAAGTTTAGGTTCACGCGTTGTTGTGCCTTTAGGAAAAAGAAAATCCCATGGCGTTGTCATAGGCGAAAGCGAAGATGCAAGTCTTGGTGCAAAAATAAAATCAATCGGCGAAATCAGTGATGAACCAGCCCTTGGTGATAAAACTCGAAAGTGGCTCAAATGGCTTGCGCAATATTACATTCACCCTCCCGGCCAAGTTTATTCTTTGGCTTTTTCACCAGGGCTTGAGGGGCGAAAACGTAAAAGCAAAAAAACTTCACCAACTTTTTTAAAAGAAGGCGCGATCGAATCAGCTCCACCACCCACCCCTAATGCTGATCAAAAAAATGCCATTGAAACAATTCGAAAATCTGCGCAAGAAGAAAAATTTGATGTCTTTCTCCTTTATGGCGTCACGGGTAGTGGAAAAACAGAGGTCTATCTTCAAAGCATTGATCACGTACTTAAAGCCGGAAAACAAGCCCTAGTTTTAGTTCCAGAAATCAGCCTCACACCACAACTCATCAAACGGTTTGTTGGACGCTACGGCGACAATGTCGCGGTACTTCACTCACATCTCACCGAACGTGAACGCTCTGACCAGTGGTGGAGTGTAGTTCGCGGAAATAAACAAATTCTTGTAGGCGCGAGATCAGCACTTTTTTGCCCACTAGAAAACCTTGGTTTAATAGTTGTAGATGAAGAACATGAAACAAGTTTTAAACAAGACGAGCAGCTTAAATACAATGCTCGTGATGCCGCCATCATGCGCGCACAAATTTCCAATTGCCCCGTCGTACTAGGCAGTGCGACACCAAGTCTTGAATCTTGGCAAAACACACTTACAAAAAAATACAAGCTCTTAGAACTTTCAACTCGAGTTGAAAACAGACCACTGCCAGAATTTAATATCGTCGATATGCGTAAAGAAAAATCTGAGCGCGATCCAAATTTACCGTCTTGGTTAAGCAAGCAACTTTTTTCTGAATTACTTGAAGTTGTAGCCAAAAAAGAACAGGCCGCTTTATTTCTTAATCGCCGTGGTTTTGCACAATTTATTCTTTGCCCAAGTTGCGGGTATTCAGAACACTGTCCACAATGCAGCGTGACCTTTACCGTACATGGGCGTGGTACAAAAATTATTTGTCATTATTGTGGTTTAGAAAAACCCATTCCAAAACATTGTAGTTCATGCAAAGAAGGTTGCTACGTATCTGTTGGCTTAGGCACTGAAAAAATTGTCGATGAACTTCAAACACTTTTTGATAAACGAGGGATACCCGTACGCATCGCGCGCGCCGATCGAGATGAAATTAATTCTCGTGAAAAACTTGAGGGTTTATTAGAAAAAATAATTACACATGAAATCGACATCATTGTTGGCACTCAAATGATTGCCAAAGGCCATGACTTTCCAAATCTCACACTTGTGGGCATTGTTTTAGCAGACATTGGTTTAAATCTGCCCGACTTTCGCAGTTCAGAAAGAACATTTCAACTTCTCACACAAGTTGCGGGTCGCGCAGGACGACATCAAAAAGCTGGTCGAGTCATTTTACAAACGTTCGTTCCTGATCATCCTGCCATTGTGCATTCTACAAAACATGACTTTAAATCTTTTGCCGAATCTGAATTAATTTTTAGAAAAGAACTTAATTACCCTCCATTTGGAAAGCTTGCCAGTGTGCGCCTTCAGGGTTTGAATCTTCCTAAAGTTGAACAAGCGGCCGACATTACACGCGCGCGTATTGACCAGTTGATTCTGTCAAATCCTGAATACCAAAGTACAGATGTTATGGGGCCATGTGAATCAGCCATTGCCAAACTTCGCAATAATTATCGCTTTCAATTGCTTTTAAAAACTCAATCTGCAAAAGTTTTAAATGTTTTTTTGCAACACCTCACAAATGATATAGGTTGGTTACCAACAGGAGTAAAACTCACTATCGACGTCGACCCGCTTCAGCTGATGTAAGATTGAGGATCAAATAAATGAAACATACTTTGGCAATTGATTTAGGCGGAACCAACACAAGATTTGCCATCTTTACAAAAGATCTAACCTTGCAAGATGAAATGTCCATTGCAACAAATCCTCAATGGGGAGCAAAAATCGCCTCTGAAAAATGGCTTGATGCAATTGCGCCCTGGCTTACAAAATACTCCATCGATCTTGTTGGCATTGGTAGTCCCGGCCCGCTTGATACAAAGCGTGGAATGATTCTTGAAACACCAAATTTAAAAAACTGGGCTTTGTTTTCTTTCACAGATTTTTTCAAAACAAAACTTAACCTAGATTGTGTTCTTGAAAACGACGCCAATTGCGCAGTCTTTGGTGAATGGACATATTTAAAAATTCCAAATCTCATCGCACTTACATTGGGCACAGGAGTCGGAAGTGGAATTATCTCTGAAGGAAAACTTATTTTAGGCGCAGGTGGTCTTGCGAGTGAAGCCGGGCACATGAGCATTGATCGCAACGGCCCACTTTGTGAGTGCGGAAAACGTGGATGCTTAGAAGTTTTTGTCGGCGGCGCTTCACTTGTGAAACGTTATAATGAAAGACAATCTCAGCCCGTGATTGGAATCACACCCCAAGAAATTTTTAATCGCGCAGGTGCGGGCGAAAGTCTCGCACAAGAATTTGTAAAAGAATGGGTTTGGGCCCTAGCCATTGGTGTGGGAAACCTTGTAAATATCTTTAATCCTCAGAAAATTATTCTAACGGGCGGCGTTAGTCATGCATTTAATGCAAATGCTGACGAATTTCATAAAATTTTACTCACAGAAGCGTTCAAAGAAAGTTTAAAATGGTGTGATGTGGCGGTGTCCCAGCTTCAAGATAAAGCTGGAATCATTGGGGTTGCCGCCTGGGCACAAACTAGAAAAGCAACATGAGCGAAAAAACCTGTCCGAGTTGTAACAAACCATCTCCCGAGTTATTACGACTCGATGCTGACCTTAAAGGAAGGCTTAAAGTAGATGCAGGAATCACCCCACCCGATACAGCTTGCCCAAATTGCTATAACGATTTTACAAGCAAACTACAAAAAGCGTCACATAAAAAATCACGCAGAATAGCCAAAGAACAACAACGACTTAATTTATGGCGCAGTCGCGTTCATCTCATACGCGAAGCGCGCGAACAATTTGCTATCAAAAATTTTCCTGCTGCGGTTGTAGCTTATGAAAAATATTTTAGGGTTCTTGAAATTATCTATGAAGTGAAGCCCAATGAAATACAAGCTACGCACTTTAATAACTCCGCTCGCTCCAAAGAACTTGTTGTTATAGCCAGTGCTTATTGGGATCTCATGCGTATTTATGACCAATCACCGCGGTTTTCTAATCGCCTTGAACAATGCGCTGTAAAGTTATCTGAATTTTTGCCGCTAACACCAATCTATGGTGAGATTTTACGCAAAATTGAAGATTATAAAAAATCTGCCAAAAACAAAGACAAGTTTGATCTTGTCGCAAAGATGTCCACCAAGGGCAAACGACGTTGCTTTATCGCCACAGCAGCATTTCAAGATGCTGACGCACCAACTGTAGTTATTCTATCAAACTTTAGAGACAACATACTTGAACAGAGCCCCTTGGGCCGTAAAGTCACCAAATTGTATTACCGAATGAGCCCACCAGTAGCCGAAATCCTAGATCAGAGTGCTATCTTAAGAAATATCACACGCGGCGCCCTCGTTTCAATTGCAGGGCATTTAGACAAAAAATACAGCTTGAAAACCAAGCACCCTTCAAAATAGTCTAAGTAAGGTTAAAACACACAGCTGTAAGGAATCACAAGTCTATGGCAATCACACAACGCAAGACATCAGTAGCTATTTTAGGTGGTGGTCTCGCCGGCCTCACATGTGCAGCACTTCTTGAAAAAGAGGGCATTGATTATCTTCTTATCGACGGACAAGCAGAATTTGGCGGCCTTATTCAAGGTCAAATGGAACAAGGAATTTGTCTCGATTACGGTCTTAAATCAATTCCCGTCGGAGATGTAACCGCTAATCCTCTTTTACAACTCAATAAACTTTTAAATCTCGAGCTACCCATTGAGAGTTGGAATTTACCACCCGTAGTTTTTGGTAAAAATGAATTTTCAGAATTCGTGGGTTTTGGTTCAACCAAAAACAGAAGCCTTATTGAAGAGCTTAGTTATTATACAAGTTCACCCAGACTTTTAGTTTCCGGTGGGTGGAGCAAACTCATTGATCAATTGCTTAAAATTATTCCAGATTCAAAAAAACGAACCCGCTCTCATGTGACTAAACTTGAGGTCACTGATAATGTTGTTACATCTGTTTTAATAAACGGAGATACACAGCTAACAGCTGATCGCTTCGTATTTACATTTTCACCATCGGCATTAAAATCACTTTTACCTATTGACGCTGTAAATGCAAAAACACTTCAGCGCATCGCTAAGACCGAACCATTTACAGTACTGAGTCTTGATATCGCAATTAATCAACCCGTGAGTGAACTTAAAAACATTATGGTTCTCAACGACGGCGGCGATGATGATTTTTATGTTCTCGGGCAATTTGTAACAAACGTTGATCCCATGCGCGAAAACGCAGGCCTACAAATTTCTACATGGCTCACACTGATTAACGAAGAAACAACTATTGACGACGAAGCCACCTCAAAAGTCATTCGCAATATGAAAAAGGTAATCAAAAAAGCATTCCCAGAATTAATTACTAAAAAATCATGGGAGCGTCTCTTGGCTGTGCCACGAGCCATCGGAAATTTTGATCAGCTTCAATTAGAAAAAAACGGCACACTACCCGGGCTTACAAATCTGTATATGTGCGGCGGTCAAATTAATGGCGAGCACCGCAACACAGAAGCTGCAATTAAATCTGCACAAGCTGTGGCTTCCCAACTTGTTAAAAAAAGCACCTCGGCTTTTTATAAACCCGCAACTGAAATTGAAATCGCTGAAATTAAATCTACAGAAGTTGAAACCACTCAAGTATAAGGGCGGGGCTGTAGGTTTTTAATGAGCACGAACCAAAAAATATTTTTTGTTATTCTCTCGGGAATCGCCGCATATTTTCTCACATCATATCGAGCTGAAAACAGATCAACTCCTAATGAAGAGCCAGTGATTCCCTCACCAACTCCCGTTACACTTCAAGTGCCATCGCCTATTGAAAATAAAAAATTTCAACCCAATATCAATGTAAAAGCAATTTCTGCTCCACAATTATCTACTCAAAAAATAGAAGAAAATAAAAAACCCAATGGCCCACCCACAACTGTAGATTTTAAAATAGAAGATGGTTTAGCCGTGGCTTTTGGCGATGTGGTTTTGGGTGCACCACTGAATGAAAACATTGCAAAACATGGTATTGCAAAGCCCGCCCCCGTTAAACTCTGGGAGTCAGGGGTGATTCCATTTCATATTCAACCCACTATGCCGAACCCAGAAAGAATTCTTCAGGCGCTTGATTACTTTAAAAACACTCCAATAAATTTTATTCCATATAGCGATCAACCCGATGCAATTGTTTTTCAACCAGGGCCAGGGCATTGTAAATCGTACCTTGGAAAAGTCGGAGGCCTGCAACCCATTTGGCTTTCTGGCCAATGTTTTGCACCCGAAATCGCTCACGAAATCATGCACGCCCTTGGGTTTATCCATGAACATTCGCGAACAGATCGCGGTCAATATGTTGAAATCGTTTGGGAAAATATCGATGACCAGTATAAGTCACAATTCACAATGGCCCCAGAATCACTCATGCTACCCCTCAAAAGCACAAGCTTTGATTACCAGTCGATTATGATTTATGAACCCGATGCATTTGCGAGACAGCCGGGCCTAACTACCCTGCGCACTAAAGGCAATTCCCCCCTCTATCCGCTGAAAACTTTGAGTAAACAAGATGTTGAGCGTCTCTTTAAAGTTTATGCCCGTTAAGGGCCATCAAACCACCCAAAGAGTTGACTCTTTCCGCACGTTTATGCTACTTCTTGCAAGGTTTTTAATTAACTACACACTTCTCTTGATGAGTGGTTGGCCCCTGAAGGGTTTGAAATCACTTCTCCTAAACAAAGAGAAGGCGGACATATACCTATAGGAGGCACACGTATGTCACAAGTTACCATGAAAGAAATGTTGGAAGCCGGAGTTCATTTCGGTCACCAAACTGCCCGTTGGAATCCAAAAATGAAACCTTATGTATTTGGCGCTCGCGGCGGCATTTACATCATTGATCTTCAAAAAACAGTCACACTCGCACAAGCTGCTGCACAGTATGTAAAGAAAATTGCTGGTGATGGCGGTCGTATGATTTTTGTCGGTACAAAAAAACAAGCCCGCGAAACAATTCAAGAAGCAGCAAAAAAATGCGGTCAGTTTTACATGACTGAACGTTGGCTCGGTGGAACACTCACCAACTTCGATACCGTAAAACAAGGTATCAATCGTCTGCGTAAACTAGAGCAGATGAAAGAAAAAGATGATTATTCTGCATATGCAAAAAAAGAAGTCATTGGTTTTGAAAAAGAACGTCTCAAACTTACAAATGTTCTCGAAGGTATTAAAGAAATGAAGGAAGTTCCTTCAGCTTTATTTATCGTTGATCTTAAAAAAGAGCACATCGCAGTTCTTGAAGCTCGAAAATTAGGTATTCCCGTTATTGGAATGGCCGATACGAATTGTGACCCTGAATTGATCGATTATCCAATTCCGTCAAACGATGATGCAATTCGCGCCATTAAGCTTTTCACAAATATGATCGCTGACGCATACAATGAAGGCGCAGTTAACTGGGAACAAAAAATCAGAGCGATGACAGACAAACAAGCTGACGTTGCTCGTGAGATGAAAGAAAAGCAAATCGGCGACAAAAAAACCGCCGCTGATGCTAAAGCAGCTACACCAGCAAAAGCACCAACCCCTGTTGCGGGCCCTGCTGTCGTGAAGCGCGCGAAAAAGCGAACTCTTGTTGCCGCTGGAACAGCTGAAGATCGTGATGAAACCGATCCAGCAGAAGCCACAACAGAAGCC
>JAWXAT010000050.1 GCA_034439615.1 Oligoflexia bacterium
TAGAAAAAGACGTCAATATTAAAATGAAAAAATATTCATGCCCATCAATTTCCAAGCCATCGCGGTAAAATTATGTTTCAGGTTGCGCCATTAAAAAATATTTTCGCTCATCATTTTCGCACTTAAATATTCGTACGCACATATTCGTACGCACATATTCGTACTTACATATTCGCGCAAATATCCGTGCTTAAATATTCGCGCCCATCATTTTTCAAGTTTTCTCGATAAATTTGCGCAACTACTAACAGCGCGAACCTCAAATCATTTCACACTGTACGGATCTGCAGCTCTATTTCAAACCCTCTTCCTTAGCCACCTTTAGAATCCACTTGTAGCTATCCAAGAAAATTCAATCTAAATATCATGATGGCTCAAACCTAAATTGCGTTACATCTGCCTAAAAACCAAAGCTCAATCACAAGCCAACTTCCTAAAACCAAAGCTCAATCAAATTCCAAGCGATCATATCGGCGCACGCCTCATCTCAAATGTCATGCAAATCATGAAATTGGCTGTCATACCGAGCGCTTTCGACACGAATTTGTGGCATAGAGGTAAGCCCTGACCATACTAGCTGTAATTACCTCCTGATTTCCCCTTAAAACCCTTTGACTTAGCGGATTTAGCCCAAGTATAAATGCAAGTTCAACATTATAGACCCTCAGAAACGCAATTTCGTGTTTCATTACCCCTATAATGTGAAAAGAGAATTAATGAGTATGAATGCACCTAGTGAAGCCCCCGATAAAAAGGGACAAAAATTTTCAAAATCCGAAACCGCACGTCGCGCCGTTTTAGCACAACTCGAAGCTGAAGAATTAGCCGAAGGTAAAACAAGCGCACAATCAGGCAGCGATTCATTTGCGGCACTTTTTGAAGCAAGTGTAAAAGAACGTGATTTCAACGTCGGTGATGTTGTTACCGGAAAAGTACTTGAAGTAAATTCTGACTACGTACTTGTTGATATCAACTACAAGTCTGAAGGACTCATACCTTTCAGCGAATTTCACACTGCAGATGGTAAACCCAACATTGCTGTTGGCGACACTGTTCAGGTGTACATCGACAAAGTTGAAAACGAAAATGGCATGGTTGTTTTGTCTAAAGACAAAGCAGATATGCTCAAAGCATGGAATGACATCAGTCAAGCATGCGAGCGTGAAGAACTTGTTGAAGGAACCGTCATTGCAAAAGTTAAAGGCGGTTTAAGCGTTGATATCGGCGTAAAAGCATTCTTGCCCGGTTCACAAATTGATCTCAGACCCGTTCGTAATCTTGATCAATTCATCGGCAAACGACTTAAATTTAAAGTTATTAAATTTAATAAAAAACGTGGAAACATTGTTCTCTCACGTCGTGCACTTTTAGAAAAAGAAAGAGAACATCTTAAGCATCAAACCCTTGAGACAATCCGTGAAGGCCAAATTGTTGATGGTATCGTAAAAAATATCACTGACTACGGAGCATTCATTGACCTAGGCGGTATGGACGGACTTCTCCATATTACCGATATGAGCTGGGGCCGCGTGAAGCATCCTTCACAAATGCTCAACATCGGTGATGAGATTAAAGTAAAAGTTTTAAAGTACGATACAGAGCGTGAACGCGTAAGTTTAGGCCTCAAGCAATTGCAGCCTGATCCTTGGGAAAATGTTCAAGCACGTTATGTAATCGGTCAAAAACTCTCTGGCAAAATTGTCAGCCTCGCTGATTACGGTGCATTTGTAGAACTTGAAGAAGGTGTAGAAGGCCTCATTCACGTTTCTGAAATGAGCTGGACTCAACGTGTGAAACATCCTTCAAAAATTGTGGCAATTGATGACACAGTAAATGTTGTAGTTCTTGATGTTGATACCGCCAATCGTCGTATCAGCCTTGGAATGAAACAACTTGAAGTGAATCCTTGGGTTGCATTGAAAGACAAATATCCTTCAGGCACAATCATTGAAGGCCAAATTAAATCTATTACTGATTTTGGTGTTTTTATCGGCATTGAAGAAGGTATCGATGGACTTGTTCACATCAGTGACTTCTCATGGACTAAACGCGTAAATCACCCCTCTGAAGTTTATAAAAAGAGCGATGTGATTAAAGCTGTTGTGCTTTCAGTCGATATGGAAAATGAACGCTTTAGCCTTGGTATCAAGCAACTTGATAAAGATCCTTGGGCTGAAGTTTCAAACAAGTATCCTGTTGGTTCTCAGCTCGATGTTAAAGTCACAAAAACTGCTGACTTTGGCGTGTTTGTTGAACTTGAACCTGAAATTGAAGGTTTGATCCATATCAGTGAGCTTTCAACGGAACGCGTTGAAAAAACTGAAGATGTGGCAAAACCAGGTGACATGATTAGGGCTGAAGTTATTTCTATTGATAGAGATGCTCGCAAAATCGGTCTTTCAGCAAAACAGGTTTCTGTTAAAGGTGATCGCGTTGAAATTCAAAAGCATGCCGGTGGAAAGAGTACTGCCAAAACAAGTTTGGGAGATCTTTTCGGTGATCAATTTAAACCAGGCAAATCTGACGAATAACCAGCGCAGCCTATTTACAACGAGTAATGATGTGCAAGAGCCGTTGACAACCTCAACGGCTCTTGTTTTATTGAGTGAATAATTAATTTTTTTAGTAAGTGAAGGATCCTAAATGAAAAAAAATCCCTGGGTTGTTGCGATTACTTTAGTCGGCGTTTTTATGGTTCTCATGTTCATCGGAATATGCGCGGCTATGTACACGGCCTTTGGTGAAAAAACAGCTGTAGTATCGAGCAATTCAGTTTTGATTCTAGATGTTAAAGGCATCATCATTGATAGCCGTCAGTTCATTAAAACTTTACATAAGTACCGCGAAGATGAAGATGTGAAAGCTATTGTTATTCGCCTTGATTCACCTGGTGGTGTCGTTGGCCCCAGCCAAGAAATCTATGATGAAATTTTACGAACCAGAGAAATGGGAAAACATGTTGTAGCGAGTCTGGGGAGTGTTGCTGCCAGTGGTGCGTATTACATCGCTGTGGCGTGTGAAAAAATTGTGACCAACCCAGGAACCATCACCGGAAGTATTGGTGTGATTATGGAATTTGCAAACCTAAGTCGACTTTATGATTGGGCAAAAATTGAACGTTATGTGGTTAAAAGTGGAAGTTTTAAAGACATTGGTAATGAGTACCGTTCAATGACTCCCCCTGAACGCGCTGTGATTCAAGATATGATTGATAATGTGCACAATCAATTTCGACAAGCAGTAGTTAAGGGCCGAAAAATGAAAGTCGAAGAGGTAAATAAATTCGCTGATGGACGCATTTTTAGTGGTGAGCAAGCTGTTAAAGTCGGTATGGCTGATTCTTTAGGCGGTCTTCATGAAGCTGTAGAATTAGCAGGCAAACTTGCAGGTATTAAGGGCAAACCAGAAATGGTATTTCCTCCTCCAAAGCGTCCAAAATTTATCGATATGTTTTTTGGTCAAGATGACGAAGATGAGATGTACGGAAAAGTTTTGAGAAAATCACTAGGTCTTGATCTTATTGGTCAACCTTTGTATCTCATGCCAGGTGCTCGCTAAAATTATATGAAAATACTTTTTGCTCCATGGCGATTTTTTTACATCAAAAAAGCTTCAAAAGGTGATGAAGAGGGTGTCTGTGTATTTTGCTCTGCCATAAAACTTGGTGTGAGCCCAAAATCTTTGGTCATCTATAAGGGCACTCACGCTTCAATTATCTTAAATAAATACCCCTATAATAATGGCCACATCATGGTGATTCCTCATTCACACACATCTGATTTTCAAGAGCTAAATTCTGCTGAATTCAAGGAGTTACACGATCTTTTAAAACAAGCACATCAAGCACTTAAAAAAGTCTATAACCCCAATGGAATGAACATCGGGATGAATTTAGGGCGAGATGCGGGTGCTGGAATTGTTGACCACTTGCATTATCATTTAGTTCCACGTTGGCATGGAGACACTAACTTTATGCCCGTAGTCGGAGGCACAAAGGTCATCAGCGAAAGTATTGAGCAAACATATGAAAAGCTGTTACCTTTATTCGTATGAGCCCTGATATCGAATTTGATCATATCGGCATAGCAGTTGAGAGCCTCGCAGCTCCGAGTTATGCTTTTTGGCAAGCGCTTGGTTGGCCTTCAAGGCCTGATACTGAAACAGTTGTTGATCAAAAAGTAAAAGTCGCCATGCTCCCATTAAAAAACTCAAGCTGTATTGAATTACTTGAACCAACAGACCCCACGAGTACGATCGCAAATTTTTTATCTAAAAGGGGTCCAGGCATTCATCACATTTGTCTTAGAGTAAAAGATATAGATGGCGTACTTTTGAAACTTAAAAATGCGCAAGTGCGACTCATCAATGAAGTACCCGTACGTGGTGCTCATGATTGTCGCGTTGCTTTTGTTCATCCTTCAGCCACAGGTGGAGTACTTGTGGAATTAAGCGAAAAACAGGGGTAGATCACTTGCGAAATAAAAATTCCACACCCGATTTTCAACAAATTATGCCGATCACACCGGTTGTAAAAAAGCTCATCATCGCAAATGTGGTCATATGGTTTGTCGGAATTGTTCTTATTGAACAGTATTTTTTAGCTGACCCTAAAATCAGTCATTGGTTTGGGTTAACTCCTTATAATGTTTTAAAAGATTTTTATCTTTGGCAGCCCGTTACCTATCTTTTTATTCATAGCTCAGGCCCCATGCATGTCATTTTCAATATGCTCCTTTTATGGTGGATGGGCAGTGAGCTAGAGCGCCATTGGGGTGCTAGATTTTTCACGCTCTATTATTTTGTGTGTGGCGTAGGTTCTGCCTTTTTATATATGTTCTCGGTATTAATTTATTCCATCATCTCAGGTAAGGCAGAAGTACTTTCAGTGCCTGTTGTTGGGGCATCGGCTGCGATTTTTGGGCTACTTGTGGCTTATGGTTTGGTTTTTGGAGAAAGAACGGTTTTGTTCTTCTTCTTTTTCCCCATGAAAGCCAAGGTATTCGTTGCCATCTTAGGTGCTATTGAAGTGGTCTTAGTCTTGAACAATGGGTTAATTCAGGGTAAGGTGGCCAACTTAGCTCATATCGGTGGCTTGGTTTCGGGTTTTGCTTTCTTGGTTTTATGGCCTTGGTTTAAAAACCGGGGTACAAGATCGAAGGCTTCGAAAAAAGGAACCGGAAAATTAAAACTTGTCGTTAACAAGAATGAAGATTTAAATGAAAACGATAAGCCTAAATATTGGAATTAAAGAGAGGTACAAAATGTCAAAAACTATGACTCCCCCTGAATTTGACTCACGTATGGTTGAGTGGAATCTCAAGCACAATGTAATCACCAAAGATCAACTTAAGACTTTTTTGAGTTCATTAACTGATGAATCAGAAAACTCCCAACTTCTTCAAATTGATGACGAAGATGAAGCCGTTGAATTAGCGGTTCCTCATTTAGGAGAACAGGCCTAAAATTGATTCAATTTATTCTTGGCTTTCTAGTCAGTGTAAGCTGGTTGTTAGAAAGCCAAGTAAGCGCCATGCCACGGTATTCCATTAAAGAAGGTAAGAAGTGCGCTTATTGTCACGTTGACCCTGATGTGGGTGGGCCAACCAATGAGCGCGGCCGTTATTACGGAAAACATTATAGTTTTATCGGTTATCAAGAAACGCAAAAAAAGAATCCTCAGGCTAAACCACAACTTCAAAAAGTAAAACCCAAAGCCAAATCTAAGGCCAAAGCAAAACCAAGTTCACAATCACAAGAATCGAAATCAACTATTATTGAAGTTCAGTTTGACGAATAAGTGGGTTCTTCTTGACGGCCCCTAGGCCTGCCACTTATATAACCTGTCATAGGGCGTAGAGTGCTCACATATTTCACATCGGATTAAAATCCTTATGGGAGGGGTGTTATGTCGGGAGTAAATAAAGTTATCGTTGTTGGGCGTTTGGGTGGAGATCCGGAAGTCCGTTACACTCCTGGTGGTCAGGCTGTTGCACGCCTCAGTATTGCTACAAGCGAAAATTGGACAGACAAACAAGGTCAAAAACAAGAACGTACAGAATGGCATCGCATCGTTGTTTGGGGAAAAATGGCCGAAGTTTGTGGTCAACATTTAAGCAAAGGCCGTCAAGTTTATGTTGAAGGACGCCTTCAAACCCGTTCATGGGATGATAAAGCTACAGGTCAGAAAAAATATTCTACTGAAATAGTTGCGCAAACAGTTCAATTCTTAGGAGCTTCAAGCGGAGCAAGTGCAGGGGCCAGTGCCGGCGCTAGTGCAGGTGGTGCGCGTAATTTCGACGGTGAAAGCCAAGTTCCACCTAAAGGATCCGAAGTAGGTTCTGATTTCGTACCTGAACCCGCGTTTGATTCAGACGAAGAAATTCCTTTTTAAATTTAATTGTGCGTTTGACAGCAGAGGTTATTCCCTGCCAATAGAGCTTTGGTATTGGGGTCTGTTGCTTCGCGCCATTCTTCATTGAGTATAAGAAAACGACCATTCATCTTTTTGAGATAAAGAGTTTTTGCACCAAAATCGGCGTGGTCAGTACTCGTGTAATCTTGTAAGAAACGCACAACCATATAGTCTTTGTGTTCATAGATAACGGGCATGCTCAGTGAGACCTTAATTTCTTGATATTTTTCAGCTAATCCTTGTTTGTATTTTTTGAATTGATTGCGGCTCATTTTTCCAAACTTAAAATCATCAGCATAATACTGTATGTAACTATTGATGTCTTTTGATTCCCATGACTGTTTCCATGCGGAGAGATATTTTAAAATCATATCAGATTCTTTTTTGACAACTGCAGATGGCAGCCACGTTACTTTATCGAAAATCATTATCGGAGTTTCACGAAGCGTGATGAATTGGCTGATTTTTTTAATAGTGTCATTTCTAACAACAACACAACCACGACTGCCACGCTCTAATGTAACGCTATCATCAATAGCATGGAGCCAAATACCGCTACCACCTTTGCTTAATTTTTGGTCAAAGAAATTGGGATAATTTGTAGTGAAGGCACGTACACCATATTTGAAAGCATCAAGATTAGAGCCTTCTAATTTTGTCTCAAGAAAATAAATTCCTTCAGGGGTTTTATGATCACCTTGTGAGAGTTTATCACCAGCATTTTTACCCAGATCAGAGTCATAAGTTTCAAGAGCAATGGGGGTTCCTGAGGTATTGTCGATGACATGAATTTTCTTTTTTGATTTATCAACCACGAGTGCGTAAGGAGGGAATAAAACACCATCGCCTAGTCGCAAAAGTCCTGCAGGAGATTTGCCTTTAAGTTCGTCAATTACTGCAAAACTTGTCGCAGAAAATGTAAAACAAATAAGCATTAAAAACAGTTTTAAAAGCGCTTTTGGCACTTTTGACTCCTCGTTATGCATCGTTACTTAAGTGTCAATTATTTCAGCGAAAAATGCAAAACTCTGTTTAACTTTTTGCTTCTTCTCTCGTATTTATTAGCGTGAACTTAGGCTATACTAAAGTCAAGAGTCTAACTGGTCTTTATAGCCTGCTTGTAGAGGGGTGAAATATGGCACAAGGCAAAACTGGTCCAAAAGATGAAGTCGTAGCAGTACCAAAACCTGGACTGCGTGAGAAATTACCAAAAATTTTAATGGGTATTTTTGTAGGTCTTAATTTAGCAGTCATGATTGGTGGGACCTTCATGATTTATACGATTAAAATTGCCTACCACAGGCCTACAATCACAGAAGAAACCGAGACCCAAGGGTTAGGCGAAGATAGAGATATTCGCGAAGATAAGCCTGTGCTTTACAGCTTTGAGCCCTTTACTGTGAATTTAGATGGTCGACCGCGTAAATTGGTGCGTACCACCATTCAATTAGAAATGCTCAGCGAAGAGGGTTACGAAGAGGTGGTGAATCAAAGCCCCATTGCTCGTGATCAAATTGTGAGAATTCTAAATGCAAAAACTTATGAAGATATTGAAACAATCCAAGGAAAACTTTTTTTAAAGAATCAAATTATAACAGCCCTTAATGGCATGCTCAGTCGGGGCTCAATTAAAGAAATATATTTTGGAGAATTTGTCGTTCAATAATTTGGGTGTAGGTTTGTCTATCATTGAACTTTAGTGATAGACGGTGGGCCATATAGGTTTTGTCCTACGAAACGACAAGAGTATGAATTAGTTGATGCTTGGCATTTTTCTAAAAAACTTAAAAATATTCCTAATTTTTGTTTAAACGCTTCACCCACTTGAAATTTGACAGTGAGATCATACTGATTTAGCTGAGAATAAACTTCTGTTCCTGATTTTAATACTTTCAAATCTATGCGCCCAGTTGCATTGGCGTATAAGTCGCCGCCAGGCTTGCCAATTATAAATTTTGAAATTTCATAAATACCTTTGTCCGCTTTAGACTCAAAAATAATATCATTCAATATGAGTTTTGGTAAACTCAGCGGCCCCATCATTGTATTTACACTACTATCTGGCATTATAACTTTTGAGGCCTCAAGTTGAATTGTCCCGGAGGGTTGTTCGGTAAAATCAATATCAAAATTTGAATCAACACTTCCTGAAAGATCGCCTGTGAGTCGAATGGGCATTTGTGTGAGCTTTACGATTTCTGCCAAATTTAAGTTTTCTAATTCAATATTGAGTTTTTGTTTTGTTTTACCTGCTGCTGTTTTACCACTGCCGCGGGTTGAGAGGCTGATGTCTCCACCAAGGAGTTCTTCAGCATAAATACTTACACCTGGTTTAAAAGTCAAAAGCCCTGCAACGTTAGGTGCAACTGAGAGTGATTTTGCAGTTAACCGAGATGTAAATGCAGTTTCAACATTAACGTTTGTCAGCTCAAGCCCTGGTTGGGGAACAATGCTTAGATCTAAAGTGTCAAAATTAATAAAAATTTGACCAGAAGTGAGTTCAGAAACTTTTGAAGCGACTAAATCACCTAAGTCATTAAATGGAAATAGAAGGTATAAAAAAAATATATACAAAAAACTCAGGAGCATGATTTTACTTTTATGGTATCTAAAGATGCTCATAAAAGAATTTAAAACTTTTGAAATCACGTAGCGTCCTATTCTTCTTGTTTATCTTCAGCAGGTGCTGATTTTGAATTTGAACCAGATTTTTTTAGTGCATCTGCTAGTGCACCACTCGAAAAGCCTGCAGCGATTTTAGGTGCAAAATTAATCACCTTAAAAGTTGTATAATAATAATGAGGATCCGCAGCATCGGCAGTTACTGAAAAGCTAGAAAGTTTAAGGCTCGGATCAGCATGTTCTAGTTCGTAGGCGATATCAATTGCTTGTCTAATAGTTAATTTAGAGATTTTGTACTGATAACCTCTTTGATTGGTTCCAAAGTAGGGTGATTCTGGAATTTCTTGCCCCAGTATTTGTTCAGGCAAAACACCGGCCCCCGCAATGCGCTGATCAAATTGACTTTTAAGAGCAGTGGGCGCTGGTGGAGAAGAAACATTTGGCGCACTTGCTAAGTCGCGTTCTATACGAACAAGATCACGCAACAGCTGGCGTTTTTCTTCAAAACTTACGTTCAGATCATTTGCAGTCAAAAGATTTGAAAGAGGCCACCACATTATTATTAGAATAGAAAATGTCATTAAACTCCAAACACTGACTTTTTGAGCCATTGGTGGGAGTCCTTCAAATTTTTCTTTGATAGCGATAAACAACGCACTCTCTTGTTGTGCAGCCCATGCATTTTTTAATTGTTCTTTGAGATTCTCAAAAATATTTTTAAATGTTTCCATTATTTCCCACCTTTATCACTTGATGGCACTCGTGTGAGATTCATGGTTAATAAAAATGGGAATTTTCCTGGAGCAGCTAACTGTGATTGTCCACTTGTAATATTATTAATTGATGGAATTTGTGTAAGATTTCTTTGTAGAGTGTCAAATTCTTGTTTTGAATTAACTATCCCTTCAAAAACGAGTTTGTCACCATCGACATTGAAATTTCTAACATCAAGTGTGATCACATTTTTTTGAGGCGCTGCTTGAGAAATAGATTTAACGATCTCAAGTGCTGAAACCATTTGGCTGAGTCTTACGACTTCTTTTTTGCTATCAATTTCTTCACTTTTTGCTTTGATAAAACGCTTAAGATTTTCTGGTTTGAGATCTCTGCCTGAAATATTAATAGATGGGTTTTTAGCCTGTGTTTTAAGTGCAGTCTCTACTGCGGCTAAATTATCTTCAATAAAACTCACCCGCATGGAGCTATACACAACAAAAGCTATAAATAGTGCTGCTCCAACAGAAGCTAATTCTTTATAGCGCTCCCACAAGAATTTGAAATTTTGACTTCGTTTTGAAAAATCACCTTTACGAAAATTAATTGCAGGATTTTTAGGGCGCCTAACACCTTCAAGTGCAAGACCTATGGCGATTGCTGAAGTTTTATCAGTGGATTCACTCACTGCAATATCACTGACGGCATTTTTGCCCAAATGGTTGTAAATATTTGCCGGTATTTCTAATTGTTGAGTAAGATAGGGGCCAAGATTTAAAAGACGACTCATTCCGCCCATTATATAAACGGATGTGAAATTCACATTCAAATCAGCTTTGATATCTACCATCGTGCGTTTAAGTTCGATGACCAAATTTGAAAGTGTAAGAGCTATGATATTACTAAAAGCTATTTGATCTTCAGTAGCACCTTCGTGACTGGTCAGAATAAAACCTGTTTCTGAAACACCTTTAAGAGCTTCAAGGTACGGAAGCTGATAGGCGCGGCTCACAGCATTTGTGAGATCTTTTCCCCCAAAATATAATGCCCGACTTGCAATGAGAGATTTTTCACGCATAACGTTCACAAGTGTTTTTGAATAACCAATGTGAATAATAATTTCGGCATTACTTACACCCACACTGGTATCGTGGGAAATAACTTGGGTAGGAGGAGACAAATAATCTTCAAAAAGATTTGAGAGAGCAGTCCCATCAAGACTAACCATGTCTGGGTCAAGACCCGCATCTTCACATAGTGTTAAAACTTCTTGTAAATATTTTTTAGGCACAGCAATAGCTAAAACTTGTGATGACGCTTCTCTTTGCTGAATTATACGAAAATCAAAAACTGCATCAGCTTGTGAGAAGGGGATAACGTCTTCAAGCTCAAAGGGCAAACTTTGGTGAATTTTTTTACGATCAAGAAACGGAAACGTCAATATACGCTGAACGCTATGTTCAGAGCCTAGGCTTACGATATAACGGTGAGTTGATTGATCATAAAGCCCTGCAATTTTTCGAAGAGCTTCAATTTTTTCAAGACGAAGGTCTTGACCTGGCTCGTGAGTTAGCGCAATTTCAAAAAAATCACGAACCCTGACTGTCTTTAGTGAGCTTTCAACTTCGGCAACTTTGATACTGAAACTGCCAATGTCGATTCCGACTGTACGCATGCGATCCTTGCTTAATTAAAACTCCTGCCAGAATATAATCTGCGGAGGGCCAGAACTTCCTTGCTGACCTGGGCTTGGCGAGGGTGTTGGAGTCGGTGTTGCCCCAGCTCCTGTATTACCAGGTGATGGAGACGGAGTCGGTGTCGCCAATTGACTCGCAAGCCCTCCCTTTACTTTATCAAAGTCGTAGACTATCGCAATGATTTCACGCTGCGCACGCCTATATATTCCTGTGGATTTGATTCGAAAGTTATATTCTGCGTCAAATATGAGCGGAATAACTGGACTTTGATTGAAGGTTGCGGGAATTACACCCTTTGAAGAGAGAAAACTTTTGAGATCATCTTCACTTTGAAATGGTCCTCCAATTTGGGGATCATTTCGTCTTCCAATAATTAATTTTGCACGTTCAGCATTTATTTGCGGATCAATACTCATTAATACTTCTTGAGAAGCAAGGTTTACATTGATGCCTTTTGTTCCATATACCGTCACTCGAGGGGCTATAATATTATAAAGCTCATCAGTGATTCCTTTAACCATGTGAAGTTCTGCTATTGTTTTTAGTGAACGATTTGCGGGTTTAATCGGAGGATCATTACTATTGTAACCCGATTGTTCATCACCACCACTGAGACCAACATTATCTTCGTCAATCCAATCGGCGATATTATTTATAATCTCTTGTGGCCTGATATCGCGATTATCTTTCGCCCAGTCATCATCAGCTTCTAGACGATTTTTTAAAATTTGCACTAATTGAGCATTAACAGATTGTCTGAGTTTTTCTGAAGGGGAGCCAAGATCATTAATATCAATTTTTGCACCTTCGCCCTCAATACTTGTTGCAAATGCTCCGTCAATGTAACTTTTTTTAATAGTACTTTGAATTTCATCTTTATCAAAAGTGCTGGCATCACCAGGGAGCATAGGTGGCCATGCAAAAGGAAACTGCCAAATCATATCAAGTTGTGATTTGTTTGCTCCAAGTTGTTCGCCATATTTAGCCATGACGGTTTTATAAACGCTAATTCTTAAAAGACTAAATTGAACGCCTGATTTTGCTAAATAATAGGCTCTTAACCTATCAACCTGAGATGCTCCAACTAAAAGTTCAACACGTGTACTGTAACTAATTTCAACGGCCAAAAAAGTCATGATCATGATGGAAAATAAGGTGATGAGCATTGCAATACCTTTTTGATTTTTAAGAGGTGCTTGCTTTTTCATGGCGTTGGTCCGGGTGGTGTGCCTGGAGATATTCCGGGGGAGGCTCCGGGACTTGCCTCAGTTTTTGTTCCAGGTGGTTCATTGTTGGGCATATGCACTGCCGCAACGGTTGAAAGTTTAAACTCTCTTTTGTCTTTGCCGACAGTGAGATTAATTTCTACAGCATTTGGAAATTTTCCTTGAGAACGACTCTCATCAGTGCCAGTGCTTTTCCATGTATCAACCCAATCTTTATTGTCGCCACCAAGATATTTAAATTTAAGACTCTTTATATCTTCAAGCAGTACGGTTTCTTTTCCACCTTTAGTGACGTCATCATCTAGTAATGTTGAAACACTTCTAACAAGTGCTTTTGTGGATTTTTGATCTTTCACTGATCTCACACTCTTGATGTAATAACCAATTTCGGCTTGATCACTTTCAGCGGCATTGGTGAGAGTTCGTTGATGACTCAGTGTTGTTAGATAAAGTGAATCAGGAGCTCCAATAAATGAAGTTAATTTTTCAGTTGGGATAGCTGGGCCAACTTGTTGATTATTACCAAAGGGTGATTCTTTGCCTGCGGCTTTGGCATCTGCAATCATTTTTTTCTTAATCTCTTCAGAGATGTCATACCAATGAAATGCTTGGTTTACATCGCGCGTGATAATCACTAGCGCATCTCGAACTGAAGAATATTCGTCTATGTCTTTTTCAATTTTTCCTTTAAATCGTGTGCTTCTTTGAATACTCATGGCGGTAAGAGTTGAGATGATTGATAGGATTACGACTGAAATTAATACTTCTAAAAGTGTAAAACCTTTTTTAGAAGCCACCGGGTAGCTCCTTTTTATAATCAATATATATTGTACTTAGGGAATGTCGTTGAACTTTTGTACCATGTGAATAAACAACGGTGATTTGTATTTCTCGAACCGCTTTTTCAAAATAATCAGTTAAAGTTTTAATGACTAAAGTCATGAGTTCATTTTGATTTTCGCCATCTGCATTTTTTGGAAATAACGAGGGTACTGTGAAAGGTTTAGCTTTTATTTCCCACTTATAATCAGCATATTCACTTCCAAAATCACCGGTTTCTTCATCTTTGATGTCATCAACAGTCTTATCTTTTGTTTCGAGTTCAAATTCCACAGCTTTTTTTTGTAAAAGAAGTGCAATGGTACTATAGGTGCGACCCTTACGTACGGCAAGAAGGCTTCCGTTCCAGCTTTGATACAATATTACACTTGTTGTTGCTAAAAGCAGTATCGACATCAAAACTTCAATAAGTGTAAAACCCTTTGAAGTCTTCATTGTTGGATATCCTTAAGCTTCACATATTCATCGCGTATAGTTGTCTCAGCGGTTAATGGATTCACAATGAGTGACCATTTAAATTTGTCTCCACCATGAAGATGGATTACGGTTTTTTGCACGAGTCCTTGGGGGAAAAAATGAATATAGGCTTTTCCCTCTTTGATGGGGTTAATTGAAGTCTCTGTTTCTACATCTTCAAATTTCACCCCTGTTGGGAGTTTAATCGGTTTTTTTAAAACCTCTTGATCCATAGAAAAAACAGTAGATTTTTTTCCATCATTATTCTTACGGCTAAAATTTTTATTTTCATCTTGTGAAACGATAAGTTGAGAGCCTGCCGCACTTTCAACATAAAAGGTTGAGCCATGGGTTTCATCTCCAAAATCCATGACGAGTCTATAGGTTTTATTTTTAAGACGTGCGTAATGATGTAGTTCTTTATTGAGTACAATAATTTTACGGGCGACCGTTTTGAATTGGCTGCCCGTTGATCTTCCAAGTTTTGGAATTCCGATTCCCACCACAAAAGCAATGATCGCAATGGCGATCATTAACTCAATGAGGGTGAAGCCTTTTTGGGTTCTAGTCGTCGCTGGAGATATCGGTTTTAACTCCATCTCCGCCTTCTTGTCTGTCTGCACCTAATGATCTTAAGGTGTACTTGAGTCCATCGCTACTGGAATAAATAAGATCTCCACCCCAAGGGTCTTTGGGAGCTTTTTTAAGGTAAGGTTCTGGGCCCCAGTTTGAACAGGTGCGCCCTCCAGGAGCTTGGAGAAGTGCGTTTATTCCTTGGCCGGAGTCGGGGTAAAATCCGCAATCGGTGTAAAATTGATCTAGAGATTTTCCAACTTCGCTGATCAGAATTCTAGCTTGATTCACTTTTGCTTTAGCAAATTGTTTGGATACTTGTGACACGATGACCGTTGCCATACCAGCGATGATAGCAAGTACGATCATGATTTCGATGAGTGTCATACCGCGGTTATTTTTTAAGAACTTCTTCATAACAACTAGTCCTCCTGCAAAAGGTGTAAAACGAGATCCTAGTTTCTACTGACTTTATCGTCGGGTCAAGAGCATGCTTGGTAAAAACGCTATGCGCCGCATTAAGTAGGTGCGGTTGGAATTGTATTTGGAAGTTAAGCGATCGTTGACATTTCTAAGATAGGAACAAGAATCGCAAATACGATAAAGCCAACAATTAAACCCATACTGATGAGCATGATGGGTTCAAGTAGGCTTGTGAGTCCGCTAATTGCGTTTTCTACTTGAAAATCATAGGCCTCAGAAACTTGGGCAAGCATGTTTTCTAGATCCCCTGTTTTTTCACCGATAGCGATCATGTGAATTACTATGGGAGGAAATTCCCCTGATTTTCTTAAAGGGCCTGCAACACTTTCACCCTCGCTGACGTTATCGCGAGCTTCGTTGATAACTTTTTCAAAAACTTTATTATCAACGACATTTTTAACAATATCAAAGGCGTTGAGCATGGGGACACCCCCCGCAAGCAATGTGCTGAGTGTTTTTGCAAATCGTGAAACAGCAACCATGCGCATGAGTTTTCCGAATATAGGAATTTTCATCTTCATACCGTCCCAATGAGTGCGGCCAGTAGGGGATGATTTCCATTTAACAAACATAATGATAGCGCCGATGATGCTCATGGTAAGTACATGCCAATATTCTGCGATGAAATTACTGACATCAATAAGAAGTACTGTGTACCAGGGAAGTGCTTTTTCCATTTCTTCAAACACTTTTGTAATTTGCGGAATAACAAAAACAAAAATAACAATTAAAACTGCAAATCCAAAAAAACCCATAAGCATGGGGTACATCATTGCTGATCTTACTTTGTTTCGAAGTGAATTTTGTTTTTCTGTGAATTCAGCCAAACGAATTAAAATAAGATCAAGTGTGCCTGTGGCTTCGCCAGCTTCACACATGGTGATGTATATTACCGGAAATATTTTCGGATACTTCCCAATAGCTCTGTGAAAGCTTGAACCCTCATTGACCATTTGTCTGATATCGCTGACAGCACCTTTTAAAACTTCGTTTTCAACTTGGTCAACAAGAGCTGCGAGTGCATCTACGAGCGGAATTTGTGCTTTTATAAGTGTAGCCAGTTGACGCGTCATCATGGCCATCTCAGCAACGTTTACACCACTGCCGATTCTAAAAGACGATGCGTTTTTCTTTGCCTCTTGAGCTTTTTTATCTTTGATATCGATGACGTAAATGCCATCTCGTTTGAGTTTTATTTTTGCACTTTTAATATTTTCAGCTTCAACATTACCCTTAATATTTTTGCCGGTTTTGTTGAGCCCTCGGTATTCAAATGCAGGCATTATTCATCCTCTTGCGTCGTACTGAGAAGTTCTTCAATGGTTGTGATACCCATTAAGACTTTTTTAACGCCATCGTCTCTGAATGTTTTCATGCCGTTTGCTTGTGCGGCCTTCTTAATTGTTCCGCTGTCTTTGTTCTGTAAGATTAATTGTCGAATCCCTTCATCAATTTTTAAGAGCTCATGAATTACAGTTCTTCCGACATAACCTTTTTGATTACACTGATTACAACCTACAGCTTTATGTACGCGCCCTGCATCGGCATCTACGCGTGAAGCTTCAATGCTGGCAAGTTCTGCATCAGTAGGTGTGTAGGCAACCTTGCAATGGGGGCATAACACTCTAATCAAACGTTGAGCTAATATTCCTACTAAACTACTTGAAACCAAGAATGGCTCACAACCCATATCGATTAATCTAGGAATTGCCCCTGCTGAATCGTTTGTATGAATGGTTGAGAGAACTAAATGACCAGTGAGTGATGAGTTAATTGCAATCTCTGCTGTCTCAAGGTCACGAATCTCTCCAATCATTATGACATCTGGATCTTGTCGCAAAATTGCGCGAAGCCCGTTGGCAAAGGTGAGATTAATTTTGCTGTTTACTTGAATTTGCCCAATACCGTGAATTCGATTTTCCACAGGGTCTTCAACAGTAATGATGTTTCTCTCGATACTATTGATGGCCATAATAGAGGCGTAGAGCGTTGTTGATTTACCAGAACCTGTGGGGCCGGTGACAAGAAAAATTCCATGTTGTTTATTTACCAGGTCTAAAATATTTTGAAGACTTTGATCATGAAAGCCAAGTTGTGGGAGTTCTAAAATAACATTACTTCTATCTTGCAAACGCATAACAAGTCGTTCGCCGTGAGCTGTGGGGACGGTGCTGAGTCGAATATCAATGTCTTTTCCGGCCATTTTAATAGGTATGCGACCATCTTGAGGAAGACGTTTTTCAGCGATATTGAGATTGGCCATAACTTTAATACGTGAAGTAATTGCGCTTTGTAGTTTTTTTGGCGGCTTAAAAATATCATAAAGTACACCATCAATGCGAAAACGAACAACGAGATCACGTTCGTAAGGCTCGATATGAATATCTGAGGCTTTTTCTTTTACCGCTCTAAATAAAAGAGAGTTTACGAGTTTAATAACGGGGGCGTCGTCATCGCCAGCTTCAAGTAGATCAATGGGTTCATCAAAATCATAGGCTTCGCCATCTTCGATTCCTTCAAGGCCTTCAAACGCAGCGGTACTTTTTTCATAAACTTTATTAATGGCGTCTTGAACTCTACTACTCGTGACAACAATGGGCAAAGCTCTCTTATTAAATAAAACGCGCATGTCATCGAGCACTTTGTAGTTTAAGGGGTTTGAGGTCAGAATTTTTACGTGATCATTTTCATTTTTAAAAGGGAGTATTTCATACTGTTTAGCGTAATTAATTGGAATATCACGTACAAGATCTACGGGAATATCGTTTATAGGAATATCTTTCATATAATCTACGTGAAGCTGAAGACAAAGTGCTTTGAGCATGTCGTCAGGGGAGGTGATGTTTTTCTTGGCTAAAACTTCGCCAAGCTTTTCACCATTGGGATCTTGCAATAACAATACTTCATTTAACTGATTTTCAGTCAGTGAAGTATTTTTTAATAAAAGAGCACCAATACTATCAATAGCCACTGAAAATTAATTTCCCTTTGATTCTAATGGAACTGTTTTTCCATCACGTTTGAGTTTTAGCTGATCCATCGCATCACCTTGATTATCACGTCCACCAAGATTTCTTTCGATAAATCTAACGCGGTCAGTGAGTTTTTCAGTTAAATTGTTCGCGGCATCTTCTTTATTGCGAATAATCTTAGGAGTTAAAAACATCAAAAGATTTTGTTTAGAAGTTTCAGTACGTTTACTTTTAAAGAGCCACCCAATAATTGGAATGTCACCTAAGAGTGGTACTTTTGTGCTCTTAACACGTTCATCTTCTGACATCAAACCGCCGAGCACTATGGTGTCACCGTTACGTACCATCACACTTGTTTTTGCTAGACGCTTTGTTGTCGCAATAGCATTTTGTGCAAGATTGGCAGCACCTATTGATCTTCCTGATACACCTTGAATTGATTGATTGATTTCAAGTCGCATCGTATTTGACCCTGGGCTGATGTGAGGTTTGATATTAAGTTTAATAGTGAGATCTTCACGTTGAACGCTGGTGGTTGAAGTTCCGTTGGCAGCCGTTGAAGAAGAAGAACTTGTCGGAACTTTTTCACCCACCTCAATCTCAGCCTCTTCGTTATCAAGTGCCATGATTTGAGGAGTGCTTAAAATATTTGTGGTTCCTAAAGTTGAAAGAAAATTAATAAAACCAGTGAGGCTCTTAAGTGCTATGGCTGTTCCACCGCCGGGTGGAGTGATATTGACAGTTTCGCCCGCACCAAAACCTAAGACCGCACCTTCACCAGAATCAAGTGGAGGGTTAATAATATTTGCAAGTGGAAGTGATGAAAAACCTGCGCGTCCTGCTAAACTATTACCAGCAAGTGCGTAGTAACTAATGCCCCATTGTTTGATATTATCGACGTTAAGTTCCATAAAAATTCCCTCAACATAAACTTGATCACGAGCAACATCGAGTTTAGAGAGAATGGCTTGAACAACTTCATAATCTTGTTTACTTGCTGTAACTACAAGACTGTTGGTTGTTTTATCAGCAACAATTTTTACATCACCACTAAAAACTGAAGCTTTTTGTATGGGCGCTCCGCCTGGGGGGGCTGCTGAAGATTGCGCTGCTGCTTGTGCTAAACCTGAAAGTGTAGTTGAGATTTTTTCGGCATCTCCGTATCTAACATAATAAACATAAACACCGCCGGCATCTTCTGGTCTCACTTTGAAATCAAGTTTTGCTACAAGTTTTCTAATTTTTTCAATGCCTTGATTATTACCCACGACGATTAAAGAATTTGTGCGGTCATCAGGAATAACCATCGAGAATGCTTCATTGCCTTGGCTTTGTGAGCTACCAAGGGGCGTGAATCGCGGAATACCTGCTGTGAAACTGCCTTGGCCTTGAGTGGATTTACCTTTATTAATGATCTGATCAACTAGCTTTGCAATATCAGAAGATTTCGCATAGCGAATTCGAATAACTTCAAGTTGTTCTTCAAACCCAGGCACATCAAGTTGTCTTAAAATTTTCATGATGCGTTCAATATTACTTCCGTAATCAGAAATAATTAAAGTATTCGTGGGTTCATAAGGGCGCATCTCGCCAAGACGTGATTGCAACAAGGGCCCAAGGCTATTGTAAATTTCTTTTGCTTGAATATAACGTAATTGCACAATTCTTGTGATCATGGTGTCAGTATTTGGCGAATAAGTACCAGAATAAGTATCAAGATTGTCACGTACTGCATTTGCAGCTTGTTTTACTTTTAAAAATTTTCCTGAGGGCACTACAGCAAGACCGTTAATAGCGAGTGCTGACAAAAATGCTTTGTAAGCTTCAGCTACAGTGATGCGGGTAGGGGCTATGATTGTGATTTTGCCTCTCACTTGTGGATCAACGATAAAGTTTTTACCCGTGAGTTCTGAAATCGCTTTAACAATATCTGTGATCTCAGCATTGGGGTAATCAAAGCTATCGATAAGATCAGGAAAGTTTTCATCGGTGATATCTTTATCTTGCGCCTCTGACATATTAACTGGTTGTTTTGCTAAAAGATTGGGTGGTTCTTTTCTATTTCTGCGAGGTAAAGGAGACGCCCCTTTAAAAGAAGGGCTTGCAGCACTTCCAGAATCAGGAGCATTTGACGAAGGAGTATTTCCAAAACTTTTGCGATCACCAAAAGATGTTCCCGGCGGGCCTTGATTTGGTTGTTGAGGTGGATAAGTCCCAGGTGGGGGGCCATCAAATTCTTCATCATCTAAAAAGTTATCTAGATTATTAGATTGTCCAGGTGGTGGGGGGATTTGTGCACTCACTAAATTTGTGAGTAAAAATATTCCCACGAATGTTATTGTGAAAAAGGCAAGTTGTGTGTTTCGCATATGTTGATCCTTGCTCATTATCTGATGTTGTAATTAAAAGTTTCTGTCTTGCCATTACGTTCGATTGAAAGCTTTAAATTCGATTTATTTTTAAGACCATTATAAAGTTCCATTGCTTTGGCCGGACTATCTAATGCTTCTCCGTCCACACCCTTGATGACATCGCCGGGGTTAATTCCTAGTTTTCTAAATATTGAATTATCTTGGATGTCGACAATTCTAAAACCATCGACTTTTCCGCCACTCCCAGGCGCAATGTTGGGCACGGCTCTAGCTTGAGTGAGTAGTTCAGGCAAGTTGTTCATCTGCATATCTAAATCTGAACGAGTGATAGCAAAATTAGTATCACTTTCTTTCATAATAGGACCATCTTGACTTACCGCTACTGTCTTTTTTGTAAATGCAAAGACAACTTCATCTTTAATTTGAATATATTCATAGGCACCAGATTGCAGATTTCTAATAAATGCTTTTTTACGTTCCACTTTCATGAGTGTAGCCATGCCTTCAATTTCGTCATTTGGAATATAAGGCAAAACTTTTTCTGCATTGCCACTGACTTGAACTGTCGCCACACATTTTCCGGGGTTTGCATGAACGATGGTTCCCATAAGTACAAGTGGTAACGCTGATTCGCGAGCCACTCCAGGGTCAGATGAACTTTGACCTGCGACCATGACGTCTGGAATTAACCCATCACTATTAAAAATATTTCTCGCAAGTATATCGTCATAATTTGAGCGGGGCTTGTATTGAGTCACAGGGCCGATTGATTTTTTTGAAGTAGTTGTTCCCTTGGGAAGCATAAGGGATCTCAAGTTAACGGAAGTTAAATCAGCCGCCATGAGTGCAAGAATTCCGATTGCTGCATGTGGCATATATTTTTTAAATGGAAGTTGTCTAAAGCGATTAGGCTTAATAGGAAGTATAGAAGTTACTTCGGTCGATTGAAGCTTTTGGCTACCTAAAACTTGTGGCTCATTTTGCTTATTTAAAAAACGCTTGAGCCATTTCATTGTAAGTGCCTGAGGGCGGTCGATATCATCCTTGATTCTCCACGTTTAAGTCTAACTTAAACCCCGAAAGAAGGGTGGTGTTTTTTCAAAAAGTACTTCAAAATAATGCTTAGCATTAGGACCTCATTATGAAGCTTGTCACACTCGAATTGAAAGAGTATGACCAGAACTTAGAGAATGAGAATTTGACGCACAGCTTAAGTGAGAAAGTTAGGCCAAAATGTTTGAGAATCTTTCTGATAAATTAATGTCGGGTATTAAAAAAATCCGAGGTCAGGGAAAAATCACCACAGAAAATGTGGAAGCAGCACTTAAAGAAATCAGACTAGGTCTTTTAGAAGCTGATGTGAATTTTAAAGTGGTAAAACAATTTATCACTCATGTTCAAGAAAAAGCCCTTGGCCAAGAAGTCATTGGCAGTCTTACCGCCGGTCAACAAATTGTAAAAATCGTTCATGAAGAACTCGTGAATCTCATGGGTGGTGAAAACCAAGGTCTTAATTTTTCTGGCCACAGCCCGCACATTATTATGCTAGTGGGTCTTCAGGGAGCGGGTAAAACCACAACCGCTGCAAAACTTTCTTTTTTAATCAAGAAAAAGGGACGTCAACCACTTCTTGTTCCCGTTGACGTTTACAGACCTGCTGCTATTGAACAGTTAAAAACTTTAGGAAAACAAAACCAATTAGATGTTTTTGATTCTAACAGTAAACAAAAGCCCCTAGAAATTTGTAAAGCAGCACAAGAATTCGCAAAAGCAAACGGTAAAGACACATTAATTATCGATACAGCCGGACGCCTTCAAATCGATGATGAACTCATGAATGAACTTGTCGGTTTAAAATCAAATCTCACACCTTGTGAAATTCTTATTGTAGCTGACGCCATGACCGGACAAGATGCCGTTAACATTGCCCAAGGTTTTCATGAAAAATTACAAATCACAGGGGTTGTACTCACTAAACTTGATGGTGATGCTCGAGGTGGTGCAGCTCTTTCGATTAAAGCTACTACCGGTGCACCCATTAAATTTATCGGAACCAGCGAAAAAGTTTCAGGCTTAGAGCCGTTTCACCCAGAGCGCATAGCAAGTCGCATTTTAGATATGGGTGATGTTTTGTCATTAGTTGAAAAGGCGTCAGAGGTTTTTGATGAAGCTAAATCACGGGAAATGACCAAAAAATTGGGTAAAAACCAATTTACCCTTGAAGATTTTAGAGATCAGCTTAAACAGATTAAAAAACTAGGTCCATTAGAGGGGATCATGAAAATGATTCCTGGCATGGGGCAAATGTCTAAGCAACTTAAGAACATGTCGCCCCCTGATCAAGAATTAAAAAAGATTGAAGCTATTATTAACAGTATGACCCCAAAAGAGCGTGCCAAACATGAGGTTCTAAACGGCTCAAGACGTGCTCGAATAGCGCGGGGTAGTGGCACCCAAGTTAGTGACATTAATAGATTTATTAAACAATTTGAGCAAATGCAGAAGATGATGCAAATGATGACTAAAACGGGAGGCAAACGAGGCGGGCCTGGTGGATTTCCCGGTGGCGGGATGCCCTTTTAGGAAATTCCTTGAGTCATGACTTAAAATGTTGTATTTAATCGCTTTTGCTTAATATGAACTAGATTCGACGCGTCTTTTTGGAACGCGCAAAATAGGAGACTAAATTTCATGGCCGTTGTTATTCGACTTTCTCGTGCAGGAAAAACTAACACCCCACTCTACCGTGTGACCGTTGCTGATCAACGCCGATGGCGCGATGGCAAATTTTTAGCACGTGTTGGCTGGTACAATCCCTGCCGTGATGAGATGAAAACGCGTATGAAACTTGATCTTACAGCTATTGATGAATGGATCAAAAAAGGTGCTCGTCCTTCAGAAACAGTAGCGAAATTAATCAGAGATTTTCGCTCAAGCCAGGCTCAATAATCAATGGACATCACTGATTTAAAAGAACTTGTGATTTTTATGGCCAAGTCATTGGTAGATTTGCCCGATCAAGTTGAAGTCACTGAAATGGTGGGTGAACAAACCACTGTATACGAACTCAAAGTAGCAAAAGAAGATTTAGGTAAAATTATCGGTAAGCAAGGTCGCACCGCGCGTTCTTTGCGAACCATTTTGAATGCTGCGAGCACGAAGCTTAAAAAACGCAGCGTGCTTGAAATTATCGAATAAAAATTTGCGCAGTAAAAATCCCCTCATAAAAATTGGAAAAATCGTACAAGCCCATGGACTCAAGGGAGAAGTAAAAGTGTATCTTTTTTCTGGTGAAGCATCTTGGTATAAACAATTAGAATTCATTGTTTTAAATGGCGATGAATCAAAGCCCATCGAAGTAATCACAAAAACTTTTCGTAATGATCGTCTGGTTTTAAAGCTTAAAGGTGTTGATGATCGAAATTCTAGCGAAGCCCTTAAGGGTAGTGAAGTGAGTATTCTAGAGGAACTCTTAAATTCAAAAAAAGGTGAGGCCGTTTTTTTACGAGAACTTTTAGGGTTTAAAGTCATCGATAATGGTTTAGAAGTCGGCACAGTTTCAGGATTTGAGAGCACAAACTTTCAAGATATAATAATTATTGATTTAATAAATTCACAAAAAAAAGCTTTGGTTCCATTAGTTCAAGAGTTCTTGGTAAAAACTGATTTTGAGAAAAAAGAAATTCATATGAATTTGCCTACTGGTTTACTTGAGGTTAATGATGCGCTTTGATGTCATGACCATATTTCCTAAAATGTTTGAATCTCCATTTAAAGAGGGGATCGTCGGCCAAGCTATCACTTCAAATAAAATCGAACTAAAATTTTGGAATTTACGTGATCACGCAACAGATGCCCATAAGACCATTGACGATCGTCCATTTGGTGGTGGTGACGGAATGGTTATGCTTCCTGAGATGCTTAAACTTACATTAGATAAAATCCAATCAGACAAACGTCGACGCGTAATTTATCTTTCACCTCAGGGGC
Organism: Oligoflexia bacterium; assembly: GCA_034439615.1. Lineage (NCBI taxonomy): Bacteria > Pseudomonadati > Bdellovibrionota > Oligoflexia > Oligoflexia bacterium. The sequence goes on from JAWXAT010000050.1 coordinate 24,358, forward strand.
CAGTACTTACTCAAGAAAAAGCTAAACGCTTAGCAATTGATTATGATCAAGTTGTTCTAATCTGTGGCCGCTATGGTGGAATAGATGAACGTTTTATTGAAAACTATGTCGATGAAGAATTAAGTATTGGTGACTATGTGATTAGCGGCGGGGAGTTAGCCGCCATGGTTGTTATCGATGCGGTGGCGCGTTTTATGCCTGGAGTTTTAGGTAACGATCTCTCACCTGTTGAAGAAACATTTAAGGAGAATCTTTTAGAACAGCCTTTGTACACAAGGCCTAGAGAATTTGAAGGTAAACAGGTTCCTGAAGTATTACTTTCTGGTCATCATCAAAAAATCAAAGAATGGCAACGCTCACAGCGAATTTTAAGAACACTTAATAAGCGACCTGATTTATTGACAAAGGCTGAAGTCACAAAAGATGAAATTCTAAAAGCATCAGAGGTGCTTCCGCTGAGAAAAAATATTGCCGTGGGTCTTATTCATTACCCCGTTTACAATAAAACAGGTGAAGTGGTTGCCACAAATGTCACAAATCTAGATATTCACGACATTGCTCGGGCTTGTCGTACCTACGGAATTGACCAGTTTTATATAATCACCCCCGCTGAAGAACAATTAGCCTTCGTCGGACGAGTACTTGCCCATTGGCAATCGGGGAGAGGTACTCAATATAATCCTGTTAGAAAAGACTCACTGATTAATACAAAAACTGCTCCCAGCATAGAAGCTGCCCTTGAGGATTGGGGAGTTAAAGGCACAAAACTTGTCGCCACATCGGCTCGAGAGGTCATGGGGCCTCAAAATATCGGGTATCCAGAAATTCGAGAAAAAGCACTTAAAGAGCCGATATTCTTGGTATTTGGCACTGGCTGGGGGCTTGAAAATACCCTGGTTCGGCGTATGGATTATATTTTAGACCCCATTCGAGGTAGGGCTGGCGATGGTTTTAGGCATTTAAGTGTTAGGTCAGCTGTAAGTATCACTCTTGACCGGGTATTGGGTCCATGCTACTAAGTTTCACTCAGCTATTTTATAATATAAATTAGGAGCTTAACTCACATGGATCTCATTAAGAATTTAATTCAAAAACGTTTTAAAACTGCACCTATGGCAGCATTTCGCGCCGGTGATACCGTTCAGGTTCATGTGAAAATTGTTGAAGGCGAAAAATCACGCGTTCAAATTTACGAAGGCGTTGTTATTCGAACAAAAGCTGGTGGGCTCAGTTCAAGTTTTACTGTACGTAAAATTTCAAACGGAATTGGTGTTGAGAGAACCTTCCCATATTATGCACCAACAATTGACCGCGTAGAAGTTGTATCACGTGGTAAAACACGACGTTCAAAGCTCTATTATCTTCGTCAACTTGAAGGTAAGGCAGCTCGTTTGGACAGCGAACTTGAAATGGCTGTTTCAGTTCCTACTTCTGCTGCTGTCGCAAAATAATAATTAATTTATAACATCGAGACTCGCTTCTATGAAAAAGGCATCTTCTTTGAAAGAAGATTTAAAACCTATTGACTGGGTAACTTTTGGCGTGGAATTAACAGCGGGTGTTGACGAAGCCGGACGCGGTTGTCTTGCTGGGCCTGTCTATGCGGCGGCCGTTATTGTGCGTCCGGATTACAGTCTCAAAGGTCTCACTGATTCTAAACTAATGACTCCTGAGAAAAGATTTGAACTTGCAGTACGTATCAAAGAAGAAGCGGTATGCTGGGCTATTGGTATTGGCACTGTTGAAGAAATTGAAGAAATCAATATTCTTCATGCAAGCTTGCTTGCGATGAAGCGAGCTGTAGAGAATCTTAGCTTAAAGCCTGAGCTGCTTTTGATTGATGGAAATCAAACAATCAAAGGTCATTGGGTTCAAAAAACTTTGATCAAAGGGGATCTTCGTTGTTTGCCCATAAGTGCTGCCAGTGTGCTTGCAAAAACTCAGCGCGATATACATATGATGGAGCTTGATGAAAAATTCCCGGGTTATAAATTTGCCACACATAAAGGGTACGGGACGCTCCAGCACCGTCAAGCCATCGAAAAGCTTGGACCAAGCATTGTCCACAGGCGCCTCTTTTCTGGAGTCAGAGAATTTCTGGATTTCAAATAATAAAGTTGAACTTGGTAGACGTGGTGAACAGCTTGTCATCGAGTTGCTTCAAAACCAGGGTTTTTGTTTACGCGAGCGCAATCTAAGAACTCCCTTTGGTGAAATCGATATCATCGGAAGTTTTGATTCCACCTTACTCATCATCGAAGTTAAAACTCGACATAAGACAAGTTTAGAGAACTCTATTGCTTTGAACTTTGTGGGAAGAGTGCAACTCCAAAGACTTAAACGAGCTGCGACTTGGATATGGCAACGTGAGGGTCGCTCATTTGCTAAAATGCGCTGTGGTCTAGTGGTGGTGACTGAATGCGGCATAAGATGGTTCAATTTGCCTTTGCTTTATGACCAATGTTAAGTCGAAAATAAAGTCTGATGGTACAAACATTTAAGAATCTGACATTGAGATTATTTTTTTGCATTATATTACTGCATACATCTTTTGCTCAAGCAGCGACAGGCAAAGAATTTATTACAAGTGTGATATATGGAACACTTGCCGGAACTCTTGTGGGTGCTGCAACTTTAGCATTCACATCTAATCCTGGCGAGAACATGAATGCTGTTGCTCGAGGATCTAGTTATGGATTGTACGCAGGAATTTTATTGGGTTTGTATGTTACCTACGGTGTAGACGACATTGAAGAAGTTGAAGTAGAGCAAGGGCCAAGTGAGGGTGATCCGTTTGATCCGAACACTCCACTTCCTGAGGGTAATGATTCAAATTCACCTGACAGTGGATCATTGCTACAACAAGTATATAAAGGATTTGCTATTTATCCAATTGTGCCACAAAACGCACAAGGTTCAGTGGGCATTGGTGTTAATTTAATTCACATGCAATTCTAAGATCAAACACCTGAAGGTTTACTTAAGGTGGTTTGTTTACCTTCTCCAAAAAATATAGGAAGTTGGATCATATAACGGGGATTACCTCCGCCAAGATTTTTCTCGTACGTAAATTGAATACCCCAACATTTTCCTGGTGGTTTTAGTAATCCACCAATTGTCTGAGTAGTGAAGCTATGACTGTTAATGTCGAAATTTTGTGTTGCTGAAACATCTAAATATTTTGATATAAAATAAACTGTTAAATTCATAGCTTCAGAGCGAGTGGAAGTATCCACTCGTTTTGTAGGAAGTTGTGTGCGTGGATCACGAAATGTTGAAAGCCGTTGAGCATAACCAAATGCAATTCCATCGCCGTGTTTATTGCGAAAACCAATACTTGATGAACTTGAAGCAACGTTTTGATAAACGTAATAGCTCACATCAGAATTTGCAGTGAAATAATCGAGACGTACTGAGAGTAGAGATTGAATTTCACTCCAGGGTTCTCGTATGACGGGTATAACCTTACCTTCGTCATCGAGGGGGTCAGCTTGAGTTAAGATGAAAACGTCATAACTTTGAGCCAAGCGGTGACGAATAATCTCTCGATATTCAGTGCCTGTGTCTTTATAGGCTTTGCGAGTGAGTTTATTTGTCAAACCATAGGTAAGTACTTGGCGATCTACGAGACGATCTTTGTAATCAAATTGAATTTGATCATATTCAGTAATGGGTTGTGAACTGGTGAAGTTTAATTCTTCATTTTGCTTTTTACCAAAGAACGGATGGTTGTCTTGTTCAATATAAGGTACATAAGTAAGTGTCAGATCAGGTTCAAAGTTGTGTTTGTACCGATTTGCACGTGGGTCAATTTCTTCTCCTAAAATTGCACTCAATCTTGTTTTTGCTTGAATGCTTGTGCGAATATAACGACGCACTGCTGTTGGTTTTTTTGAATATCCGAATTGATAGTAAAGTTCTTCATAATTAATTTCTGGGAGCAAATCTAAATAATTTCCAACGCTCAAAGGGTATATCACTCGTGGGCTCACAATAAATCTTTGCCCGGTACGATAATGACCCGATGTTTTTTCATCACGAGTAGCATCAAACGTAGTATTTGCTCGAGCCAAGTTAAGATAATTTGCATTAAAACCCACGAGTAAGCCTGAATTAAAAATATTTTTAGGTAAAAACCCGTATTTAAGCTCTGGCATTCGGTGAATGGCAGTATCATTTTCACCGATAGGGTCAGACTTGATAAGACTTTGATAAAGTGAAATGTCAGTTGATAAATGTGCATTTTCTGTATTTTTTGTCACACTCAAACGGTTTTCTAGTGCTGTTTCGCCGTTACCACTAATGTCATGTGGGTAATCGTAAACATAGCGTGAATCGCGAATCAGATTTATATTTAGGTTGTTTGTATAGTTATCGGGAAGCTCAAAATGATGCTCATAATGTAATGAATATCGAGGTATAGCATATTCTCGTGCACGTGCTGTATTGGGGGAGTATCGTTCGTCGGGTTCTAGATAACGAATGTCATTTGCATAAACACCGTCATTAATAAAATTACCATTAAATTTACCCCCACTATTTTCATCTGCTAAAAATCGATATTCCACACCTGTTTTGTAACCACGGTTTTTGTAACTAGTTTCTGTAAGAGTTAAATCTTTGCTGGGGCTAATTGCCCAAAAAAAACTTTCTTGTAGAGTGAATCCATCAGTTTCACTAAAGGCAAAAGAGGGTGGCAGCAAGCCTGATTGGCGTTGTGTTTTAATGGGAATAACCATGTAGGGAAGCCATAAAACAGGGGCGCCATAAATACGAACCACGGGATTTTTAATAAATGCGTACGCCCCTGGTGTGGCATTAATTTTTGTACCTGATAATTTCCATGCCGCTGGGCAATTTATACAAGATGTGTAGCTCGCATATCTTGCTTCATATTCATCATTGCCAAGTTTATGAATTTCTTCACCTTCAATAGTTTCTTGACCCATTTGTATAAAGCCATTGGTTACAACACCTTTTTGAGTGTTGAAATTGTAATTCATTTTTTCGGCTCTCATATATTCACGAGGTGAAATGTAAATAACGTTTCCAACAGCAATGACATCGTTGGTAATCAAGTTGATGGTAGCTCTGTCACAAGTGAGTTGCTCAACACCTCTGATGATTTTTACATTTCCGACAAGATCTGCGATTTGGCCAGGTTTACTCGTGTATTGATCTGCATCCACAAAAACAGAAGGAGTTTGGGCCCCTGTAGTGATGCTACCAATGAAGAGGATCATCAAAAAAAGATATAAACTGCGACTTAGTTCACTAGAATTCAAACTCATCTTCCTGATGGAGTAAGTGCATTCGTTTGGGTGCCAAACGATGAAACTCGTCCATCAGCTCCTCAAAGAAACGAGGTTTGAAATGAGCGATATAAATGGGGACATCTTTATTGTTTAATTTTTCAAGATCACCTAACAATTGATCTATGGTGAAATGCCCACTCACTCTTGCCATGGCTTCCATTTCATTTGGAAAACTAATTTCTGTGAATACGGCTTGTAGGTTTTTGCAGCGATTGGCAATATCCCATAATTCTTGTGTAGGGCCAGTGTCACCACTAAAAACAATTTGTTTTTTTCCGTCATCTAACACATATCCAATTGCTTCACCTGGATGGTTCACGCGCATGTAATGTATGGTGAGGTCTTCATGTACCATACCTTGTTCAATGGGAATGAATTTGATCAGTGCTTTTTTATGTTCTTTATCGACATAAATCTTAGAAAAATCTGGCCATAAAATATCGTTGAGCATGTGTTTATGAATGCTGTTTAGAATTTCAGCTGTACTACGAATGTTGAGTACTGCACGATGTTCATAAAACGAATTTTCTACTAGAAAACAAATGTCTTTGATGTGATCGATATGGGGATGTGTAATGAAAATATCTTCGATTTCAGTTTGTCTTCTTGGGGAAAGGGCGGAGGCTGCAGAGCCTGCATCAATTAAAAAGCGATCGTTCACCATATAACAAGATGTTCGATAACCTGGTGCTACTCCGCCATGACAACCTAAGATGCGTATCTTCATCGGCTTTTATTTTTTGTAATTTCCCCTCGACTTATTAGGCTTTGAAAGAGGGCTATTGTCAAATGTTTAAACGCTGCGACATTTGACCTTTATGCGGGATCAATCAACTTTTTTAAACGAGTGATGAGATCATAAAGTTGCTTGCGTGAGAGAGCAGTTGTTGTTTGTAACCGTTCTAAGATATCTGATGCCGAAAAACCTTCGCCGAGTAATTTTGAGACTGCTTTTTCTGTATCAGTGGAACCTAATTGTTCAGGCGTTGCACCTTTAAATAAGATGACAAATTCTCCGCGAGGTTCGTTCACCTGAAAATGATTTCTGATTTCTGATAGAGTTTGAACTTTTACCTCTTCATAGGCTTTTGTGAGCTCACGGCAAGCAACGGTTTGTGTTTTTCCGCCAAAGATTTCTTCTGCATCATCCAGCATTTCTCTCAATCGATGAGGAGATTCAAAAAAAACTAAGTTTTCAGAAAAACTTTTATAATGTTTTAAAAGCTGTTGGCGCGCTCCACGTTGTGAGGGTAAAAATCCGCCGAAGAAAAAAGTATTCCCACCTAACGCCGCGACACTTAAGGCCGCTGTCAGGCTACTGGGGCCTGGAACAGGAATGACTGTATACCCGGCACTTCTCGCAGCATTGATTATTTTATAACCAGGGTCATTTATCAGTGGGGTACCGGCATCAGAGGCGAGTGCAACATCTTTACCTTCACTTAATAATACTAGTAGCCCTTTGGTGGAGGCATCTTCATTATGATCATGATACGAGAACACTTTTTGAGGTTTGATTCCGACCTTGGCTAATTCTTTTTTGAGTACTCGAGTATCTTCTGCAGCAATAACATCCACTGCTTTTAAGACTTGTTTTGCGCGATCAGTCCAGTCTAGGTGGTTGCCAATGGGGGTTGCTACGACAAAGAGTGTTCCCTGTAAGTTCTTGGAATTGTTTTTCTTTTCTTTTGGCTTTGTGGACTTCATTATTCTCACCTTGAGTTAAAAGTTATCTCCAGCCTATACTGGTATATGTAACGGGTCAATGAAGCGTATGTGAACTTGGTAGGAGGTTTTAGAAGTATGCAAGCAAAGATTAGAAAAAACGGTGATATCACTGTAGTTGAACTCAAAGGACGTCTTGATTTTGAGACAGCTGAGCCTTTTCGTGAAACATGCCAAGATATTTTGACTAATAGCAAAGTGGTTTTTAATTTAGAAGGCTTAAGTTTCGTAGGTTCTAGTGGAATCGGGGCGTTTGTAAATACACTACGTGAATTCTCTAAAAGTAGTCCAGTTCCGCCAAAATTTTGTAATGTGAAATCTGAATTTCGAAAAGTTTTTAAAGCGACTGATGATGAGGCTGCATTTCAAGTATTTGATGATGAAAAAGCAGCATTAACCAGTTTTAATGACAAAATTTCGATTTAATTAATCAATAATTTGTAAATCGCCACGCTCTGAAATCAGCTGCTCAGTAATCGCATAGTTTGAGTTATCGCGTTCTTCATTTTCATCTGATGAAAGAGTGTGAGAAATGCGGCTAGATTGTGCGCTTAATTCATCGATGATTTTTGTCCATCGGTTCATAAATTGCTCAAGATTTTTTCTGTCTAGAAGTTTTTCATCAGCGATATTTAGTTTTGACTGTGCGGGCTGTTGTTCTTGTATCTTTTTTGATTTTTCGATGAGTTGTTCTGCATATCTTTTGTCTTTGAGTCGTGAGTTTTCTTGTTCTAATGCTGAAATTTTAGAACGAAAATTTTCTCTTTCATGTGTAAGTTTATCATCCAATTCATGAATCTGCTTTTGTGCCTTTGTAGCAGAATTCGTGAGTTCGGAATTGAGTGCCGCAATGCCTGCTTCTCTGATTTGAACTTCACGTAATTGATTTTGATAGAGTAAGTTTTCATCTCGCATTTGAGAAAATCTTGATTGCATTTCACGCATTGCATCGCCCATGTGTGATATTTGGGTAGTGTATGCATTTATTGTTCGCTGTGCTTCATCGAGTTGCAAATTACGTTGGTTAAATTCTTCTGCCAAATTACGAAATTGTGTATTGGCTTGTTCCATGGTCGCTTCAGCTTGGCCAAGTTTTGACGTAACACTTTTAAATGCTTCTTCGTGAGCTGAAATAGAAATTCGAAGTGTTTCATTTTCAATTTGAAGAGTGTTCATTGCTCTTTCAGTTGAAACTAAGCTTTTTCTTGTAAGATCGAGATTGTCGATTAATATCTGGTCGCTAATTTTGGCATGGTTGTAAACTTGTCTAGCGCGGATTTTATAACGTTTGTAATTTGAAATAATTCTTAATAGTTTTTCATTAAAATTAATAAGTTCAAGATATTTTGAATAAATCTCAGCCGAACTTATTTCGGCTTGTTTGCGATCTTCAATTGCTGATTGATATATTATATAATCTACAGTGGATGGCTGTTTCTCAACATATTGAGATTGCACGAAAGTATGTATAGGCTCATCGACAATGAATTTTGTTAATAAGAAATCTGGTGGTGCCGGCATTGCACCATTTATTTTAATTTTATTATCAGTATTTGACATGTTTGCCCTCCTCCGTGAAGGTCATACTGAACATAGTCTAGCAGATCCTAAGTCTTATAAACTAGACAAAATAACGAATAAAAATTTACTTCTAGACTGATGTCTAGTGGCTGGTCTTGTACTTTATAAATGTGTGGTGTGTTCCGATAAAGGAATCGGTGATAAAAGGAGTCTCTTGTGGCTAAAGCACAAAGCACTGAGCAAAAATATGAATTTGTAGTTGGTACATATGCTGAAATCGGTGTTTTTCAGCATGAAGCTTTATCTGCAGTTGCTGAAGGAAGATACGAAGATGCTGTCGTAAAGATTAGTGAATACCAAAAAAGAAAAGCCCACGTAGTGATGCATAAAGCAAAAACTGAACGTCTCTTTGATCATGCACGAGAACTTATCTCTGCCATTAAAGCTAAAAAAACATTTCCTAATTTGACTAGCCCTCCACAAAGTAAACAGGACGAAATTCAACAAAAAGCCCATGAAAATTGGAATGATCTTAAAGCAACATTACGAAGAGTAAAAGCGATTGAAGCTGAGATATCGCTTCAAGATGCGAGAAGTAGTATTTGGGTTATCCGAGCACTTATACTTTCAACGATGGTTATTCTAGGATGCTTCATTATCAACGAGGCATTTAGATCTTTTGGAAAATCATTTTCCGTTGTTCTTGACGATATGATTAAATTAATTATGTCAGAACTTTTCTAAATAAATTATTTCTTTATGTCTTTAAGGGCTGCTTCTAAAACAGGAATCATAAAACCTGCTGGTAACAGTCTGCCGTTTACAAAAACTGTCGGAGTGCCTTCAAGACCTGCTAATCGAGCTCGTTCAATTTGGCTTGCAAGTTCGTTCATAACCGATGGATCTTCAAGGCAAGTTTTATACTGATTTTTATCAAGCTTTAGATCATCTGCCATAGTATCAATCATTTGAGCATTTAATGTTTCTTGTCTTTCGTATATCCAATCATGAGCAGCGAAAAATTTATTTTGGCGATGGGCACAAAGCGATGCTTTGGCAAATGAGCAAGAAAGTGAATGCCCGCCTGCGCCTTTCATATTGGGATTGCAACTAGGGTCTAGAGGGTAATTTTGAAAAATAAATCGAACATCATTTTTATGTGCATTTGTAAAAGCATGTATTGAAGGCGCAGCACGCTTGCAATGTCCGCATTGAAAATCTGCGAATTCAACGATTTGCATTGGTGCGGAGCTGTTACCCATCTCTGGTGCGTTGGTGATGCTGAAATTGTATTGTGTGTTTGACTTCCAATCAGCCAGGCTTTGATTGATCATTGGAGTAAGGTCTTTGATTCCTTGTGTGAGCATCCCATGTGCAAGCACACTACCGATAGGAATAATAAAAAGTACAAATAACACGCCTCGTGCACCACCTGCATCTGCTGATTTAAAAAGTGAACGCAGATCCTGAGCGAAATACTTTTTTGCTCCAGTTAAACGTGTAAGTTTGTAGCCGCACAAAAAGCTTACACCGGCCACAATGTAGAGACCGATGCAAAAGAGACAATATATTTTTAATAAAAATGTTGAGACTATGGCTAAAAACGCGCTGTAAATTACATTTCCTAAAGTTAAATAGTAATAATAGCGCGCCAATTTTCTTTTTTCTTCTTCATCAAAAGCTCTAATGCCTAAAAGTAAAAGTAACTGAACAAGAAAAGCCATAAAAGCAATCAGCGCCACGGGGATGCCAAATAATTCGCTATAGTTACTCGTGTTTACAGCATCACAATCAAGTGTTGAACTCACGTTGCAAACACTTTTAGTCCCGCTCATTCCGTAGAGAAGGTCGTAGTGATGGGAGGTCAAATATCCACTGAGAATGAGACCGATGAAAAGAAATACTGCGCCTAATGTGATCCAACGATTTTGAGTTGCCATAGGAGTCATATAATGAAGCTAAGATATGAAAGAATCAAGCACTTAGCCTCAAGTCTAGGTAAATATTGCTTCATTAAAAGGGCTTGTGCCATTTACAATTTAACTAAGGCTTGTTGTTCTTATGGAAGGGAATTGTGACGCCACGAAAGCAGCTTTTAAAAATGCAACGCATCATACTGAAGCAGCTCAAGGCTTCAGTGCACCGACTTGAAGGCCCCGAAGCTCCCTCACTTGCTAGTTATTATCGTGCCTATAAACGTGAATTTAGAAATTATCAAAAAATTTCAAATAAAAAAGAATTACTCGTGGCTGTTCGCCAAGCAGACATAGTTTTTGGAGGCGATTTTCATCCCTTTGCACAAAGCCAACGTACTCATTTGCGCATTTTGCGTGAACTTGTCAAAAACAAACGCCCTGTTGTCTTGGCTTTAGAGGCCATTGATTCTCGTCATCAAATTTTTATTCAAAAATATCTCCAAGGTAAAATTGATGACAAAACTTTTTTAAAGAAAATAAATTATTTTGGTTCATGGGGATTCCCTTGGGAGAATTATAAGATTTTATTTGATCTGGCTAAAAAACATGGCCTTGAGGTTTATGGGATTAATCAGACAATGCATGATCGAAAGAAAAAAGATTTACTCCTAAGAGATAGCCATTCAGCTTCGCAAATTGCTCAGTTACGTAAACTTCATGGGAAATCACTCATCTATGTTATCTATGGAGATCTTCATTTAGCTAGTCGTCATTTACCAAGACTGACAAAGAGTATTTTAGGAAAAGCCGATCAATCAAGATTTGTCACTGTCTTTCAAAATTCTGAAACTCTATACTGGAAGCTTGCTCAAAAAAACCTTGAAGAAAAAGTAGATGTACTTAAACTTCGCACAGACGCTTATTGTGTGGTGAATTCTCCTCCTTGGCTAAAATGGCAGGCGTATTTAAATTTTTTAGAAAATTCAATTGATCGAGATGTTAATGATATTCGTGATAAAATTGATTACAGTGAGCCATTAACAAATATTATTGAAATGATTCGCCAATTATTGAAGCTCAATGGGAAATTTTTTGATTTCAATGTTTACCCAAAAGGTGATGCTCGTTTAGCCGCACATTTAAGCAAACATCTTAGTAAATCAGAGCTTATGTGGGTGGAAAGACTTATTAAACAAGAAAAAAACTTCTTCATTGCTAATCCTCCAACATTTTATTTTCCAAATTTTGGGGTCAACCATGCAGCCTCTCTTGCGGGAAAGTATATACACGCCAAGGTGAGGGGGGAAAAACGATCACATTATAAATTCCCAAAAGACTTTGTTCCTTCTATTTGGATAGAGGCTATTGGTTTTTTTTCAAGCAAGGTGATGAACAATCGAAGAAAATTTAACATGATGAGTGATTTACCAACCCACCATCGTGTCACGTTGTTAGTATTAGATCAAAAATTGAGAGAGCAGATATCTTACAAAACTGGTGATATGCTTAAGCTTGGTACGAAACGACGAGGTTGGAAATCAATGGATTACGCTGAAGCAAGTCAAATTCTTGGAGCTCATTTGGGTAATAAAATTTATTCGAGTTTTCACAGTGGAGTTTTAAATATTGTAGAACTTCAAAGGTGGCTTCGACTTCCCGTTGCGTATACTCCGCGATTTTTAAAATCTTATATGGCTATTGTAAACAGCTTGCGCTCAGTGCCTGACAAACAGCGTAGCAAAAATGAGAGGTTATAAGCATGGTTACGGAAAATAATGGGAAGATTTGGTACGTAGTTGTCAATGGTAAGGCTGATGGCCCTCATCCTATAGATGAAATTCAAAGTCGGCTTAAAGCTGGTAAATTGAATTACACTGATTTAGTTTTTAGACCCGGGCTTACGCGGTGGGTACCACTTGCAGAGTGTGCGGAGTTTGAAAGAAGGGCTGAATCTATTACTCAAACATCCGGCAAGCCCGATATTCCAAATGATCAAGATGTAAACGGCTGGATTCTGCTTGTGAAACATACAAATGCAGAAGGTAAAGAAAATTATATTCAAAGTGGCCCTCACTTACCTGACCAAATTATTGAAAAACTCGCACGGGGTGAGGTGAAGTACGACGATCATGCATGGCAAAAAGGTCTTAAAACATGGAGTTCCCTCGGGAGCATCGAAGAATTTGAACGAAGAAGCCCCATGGATCACGCCAAGGGACCCATGCCAGAGTTAAGTTCACCCCCATTAACTTCTCCAGAGTTAACTGTAACGGAAGCTCCTTTAATTGCCGCTACAACTGCTTTTGATGATGAAAAAACAGCGTCTGCAGTTGAGACTCAAAATGTTGCGGTAGCATCAAACTTAGAAACAATTGCAAATGAAGATGTAACGCCTTCAACTCCAAAACTTCATCATAGACGACGTCTCATCATTGCTACTAGCGGTGCAGTCTTTGGGATGGCACTTGCTTTTGCCGGGGTACAGGCTTATCAGCAGAGTTTAGAACAAGTTGCACCTCCCGGTATACCCGAGCGTGTTGTGGCAAGCCAAAAAACACAAGTTGAAGTGCCTAGTGTTCAGGTGCCCGTACATCCTGAAGTTCAAAATCCAGTAGAAGTACCACCAAGCCTAAAAATTGTGGTTTTAAAGCCCACGAGTCCTAAGCCTCAATTACTTTTTGAAACGAATTTACAAGGTGGGGCAGTTATTGATCTTGAAATAACTGCAGAGCTAGGTGCAATTTTAAAGTATCCGACATTTTCACTTAAGAAAAAAATAACTGTTGTTGCTGGGCAAATGCCTTCTATTGATTTGGCGGCTGAAAATCTACCGCCGGGAGAATATAAGGCTTCAGCTAATGCCGGAACTCTTTTGGCACAAACAAAAATTAATCTAGGCGTTCAAGACATTGCTTTTAAGAAAAAATTAGCGGTTTTCAAAAAATCCGTCGTGAAACAAGCCCTAAACGAAAAAAAGCAATTAAATCGCGGTGTGGGATTTTTAACAAAAAGTTACAGCACCATGACTGCCCAATATAAAAAAGTAAAAAGCTCAAACAATGCTTTACTTAAGAAAAAATGGGCGGCTTCATTAAATATTTGGCGTAAGCAGCATGTTAAAGAGTCTCAATTTGTAAAAGAAGTTAATGAAAGAACCTATAACAAGTATGCATACCCTGATCAACTGATGCGCTATAAAACGCTCAATAAAGAACTTTTCGAGATTGCTAAAAACTATGATCAGAACATTAAAACAGGACGTCAAATAGCTAGTGCGGAAGTCAATGTAGATCAATTCAAGGGTCGCCTTGGACAACTTCAAAAAGATATAAAACGTCTTAAAAAATAAAAGCCGCTCATAATAGCGGCTTTCAACAAAATTCTTATCAATACTACTTAATTGCTTAATTCACTTGTTCTTTAAATTCTTTACCAGCCTTAAAACGTGGAACGCGGCTCGCAGGAATGGTGATGGCTGCTCCTGTTTGCGGATTTCTACCTGTGCGTGCTTTTCGTTTTCCGCGGCTGAATGTTCCAAAACCCACTAGTTTCACGTCGTCGCCTTTGGCTACTGTTTTTTTGATGATTTCTATGGTGTTGTCGAGTAGCAATTCGGTCTGAGCCTTTGTAATTTTTGATTCAGTGGCGATTTTTTCGACGAGTTGGGCTTTGTTCATTAAGAACCTCCGTTAGGTGTTTTGTGACGTGCTAAATTGTGTGGTGACGAAGAGTGAAACTAATGATTTTTTTAAAAAGGGTCAAGTTGTTTTTAGAAAAAATATTATTTAAACAAAAAATTTTAAAGTCGAGTACAATTTAAAAACTATGTTGACAAAAATGAAAAAAATTCTAGCAACGCAACTGAGTTCTGAGCTCAATCAATCAGAACAAGAGATTGTCACGCTGCTCGAAACCCCCAAAGATGCATCTCACGGAGATTTGGCGTTTCCATGTTTTGCGCAGTCAAAGTTATTGCGCAAGTCGCCTATGATTATTGCTCAAGAATATGCATTTAAATTTGAAAAAAACTTACCCCATGGTTTTAAAAAAGCTCAGAACATCGGAGGATACATAAATTTTTTCTATGATGAAAAATTCTGGATTAAAACTGTTTTTGATGAAATCCAAATCAAAAAATTAAAGTTAGGGGACAATCTTAATATTGGTGCTGGTAAAACCGCTGTGTTTGACTACTCATCACCAAACGTTGCAAAGCCTATGAGTATTGGCCATTTACGTTCTACTGTTATTGGGCAAGCGTTGGTGAACATTCATAAAGCCATGGGTTATAAAACAATCGGCATTAATTATTTGGGTGATTGGGGAGTGCAATTTGGCAAATTAGCTTGGGCTCATCTCAATAAGACCCAGCTTCTCAAAATGGCCATGACAAATTCAGCTCAAATCATTGGAAATGGTTTTAAAGACGATCTTTGGGCTAAACTTATTAGCGATATCGAAACAAAAACTGATACTTCATTTGATTATCTCTATGCCCTCTATGTTGTTTTTCATGCCCTTGCGGAATTTGAACCTGTTTTAGAAGATTATGGACGTGATTATTTTTTGCGACTTGAGAACAGACAAAGTTCAGAGTCAAAAAAAGATCCTCTTAACACACGCATAGAAGAGACATGGAAGAAATTCGTCGATATCTCACTTATTGAATACAATAGAGTCTATGAACTTTTGGGCATTCAACATGATCTCATTCGTGGTGAATCATTTCATGAGCCAGAACTACCTGGAGTTGTAGCATCGCTGAGTCAAAATGGCTTACTTAAGATGAGTGAAGGTGCGCAAATCGTTGACCTTGACGCTTACAATATGCCTCCTTGTTTAATTCAAAAATCTGATGGTGCAACTCTTTATGCGACTCGCGACATTGCCGCTGCAAGCTATCGGCATGATATTCTTAAAGCGCAAAAACTTATTTATGTCGTAGGTGCAGAACAGGGTCTGCATTTTAAGCAGCTCTTTAAGGTTTTAGAGCTCATGGGGCATGATTGGGCAAAAGATTGTGTGCATGTCCCATTTGGACTTTATCGATTTAAAGATGGAAAAATGTCAACCAGACGCGGCAATGTTGTTTTTTTAGAAGATGTTCTTGATCGTGCTGTTGAACTCGTTAGGCAGATCATTAAAGAAAAAAATCCAGATCTTAAAGACCCCGAATCAGTGGCTAGGGCTGTTGGAACGGGGGCCGTAGTGTTTAATGATTTGATGAATGATCGGGTTAAAAATATAGATTTTGATTGGACCAGGCTTTTAGATTTTAACGGCGACACGGGGCCCTATGTTCAATACACACACGTGAGGTGTTGTAGTGTTATTAGTAAATGGAACAAAGAACTTCCCAAAATCGATGAAGCTTTAGAATTAACTGAGAAGCTTGAATTGGAAGTAATTCGAACTTTAGGAAGATTCAATGACATTGTAAGGCTCTCTTATGAACAACTTAAACCAAACTGGATTGCGCAATACCTCCTAGACTTAAGTAAAGCGTTTAACGCTTTTTATTATGAGCATCGTATTCTTGAAGGTGACTTGAAAGTTCAAAATTCTCGCATATTGCTTGTTGATTCCACTCGCCTTGCACTTCGTCGAGGTCTAGAGCTCTTAGGAGTTCAAACACCAGAAGCAATGTAAAAGTTAAGGCCATCCGCAGTTAAAAAAAGCCACTGATCCCTAAACCTTAGATCCCTCCATGCCGAAGAGTTAGACAGTAACAAAGGAGACTCTTCAATGGCCACCAGGGTCATGGTTATTTGGGTTTTATCTCTGCTGGTGATGTGGGCCGGAGTGTATGGCTATTTCTCAACGTATTATAATGGCGTTGAGTTTGAAAAACATCGCGTTGCAAGTTTAGAAAAACGTCTCAATCGTAGTTACCGTCATTTTGCAAAACTTCAAATGAGCTTTAGTGAATATAAAGATGCCATGGTCGTTGCGGGTTTGAAAATCAACAACCATACCAAGTGGACAGATGTCACACGTTCAATTGCAAGTGTTGTTTCGGATCCCCAATATAAAAAAATTCCTCTACCACAACCCGGAACACCCTTATTTCTAAAAGCTAGAAAGATATTTAGCGCAGGGGATTTTTTAAGAGCGTCAGAAATATTAGATGATTTTATTTCAAAGTATTCAGATCATCCAGCTTTGCCTGAGGCAGGTCATCTTCTAGCGGAAAGTTACTTCTATCTTGATCAACAAGAAAACGCTGTGAAGATGATCGACTATGTATTAACGCATTTTCCTGAGACTGAATTTGCGGGCTATGGACTTTTGCGATTAGGTAAAATATTTGAAAAACAAGAGCGACTTGAAGAAGCAGTTGAGATGTATCAAGTTGTAATTGATAATTATGATAAATCAAATTCAGCAAATCTTGCTCGCAAATATATCAAGGAACTTAATTTATGAACTCAGTGAGAAAACATATGGTTGTGTTTTTTCGTGTGTTTATTGTGATGATATCATTTGTTGTTGATATTAAAGTTCGTGCTGACGTTTCTGTGCGAATTATTACGGGTGCCGTGGATATAGAAAAAAATGGTCAGCTTCAGGTTGTTCAAACTTTGCCAGCTAAGTTTATTGAACCATTAGATATACAAACATTCACAAAAGGTCATGTAAAGCTCATGGCAAATTCAGTGAGTATAGGCCTTGCTGAAAAGTCATTTGTATCATTGGCAAGTGAACCGGCTTTTGAATTTTTTCAAGGGATTGGCTATTTCAAAACACCTCATTTTCTTACACTTAAAACTCCCCATGGTGAAATTGAAACAGATGGCGGAGAGTTTTTACTTTCTACAAATCGCTCTAAAACCACGATTTGGGTTGTGGCTGGTTCTTTAATTGTAAAAGATCGATCTTCTACATGGCAGCAAAAAATTCGTTCAGGTTATACTTCTTGGATTGGTGGGTTATTATCTGTTGGTAGACGTGCCCATGGTGAACTTCAAGCATCTGAATTTGAAACGGTCATGAATTTAGTCAAACATTTAAGCCACTATACTTCAGATGAATTGCAATTTAAATACGATAATTATCGAATTGTTTGGAAAGACGCAGTAGAAACCATTGCTCTTGAAACGCAAGATAAAGTGCTTGATGATTTAAAGACATATGCTGAAATTCAAAAAATTGAAACTAAACGCCAAATTGCTAGTGAACAAGACAATGCTCGTTTAAGGCGTTATTACAGAGCAAAAACAATTGGCTTACCTGACCAAAATGAAGAAGTTCCTTAAGAATTTGTGGCATGCAACTTGAAATTAAAATCATAGAAGACATTGGTATTCATTTTGGAGTATTTGACACGTGTTTAGTGTTCATAAAGTGTTCATTCGATTAACTTTTTTTGTCACACTTGCGTTTGTAAGCTATTCGTTTACACAAGCAAAAGGTGCAACCTGTGTACAAATTCTTGCGGCACAAAAAGAGGTGATTTCACAAAAATTAACTGAATTGCCTGAATTACGCGAAATGGTTTTGAGAATGATTGACGATCCGTTAATTCCAATGAACATTAAGCGCATATTAGAAGTAGCACTCATTCGCAAAAATACTCAGGTAAGACAACTCACTGCTGAACTTCGAAAAGAATTAAAAATTCCAGAAGAATTAGATATTGATGGAGCTTATACAACTACAAATTTAGCTTTTAGAAGAATGAATGTGGGCAATACTTTAAATCAAAAATTTACAGAACAGGCTGACTTTTCAAGCGTACAGCCTGGATACTCGGTTTTTGTTCAAAACCGAGTGATTACGAGTGAAAATAATGATTTTAGCACTCTGGTTCACGAACTTTCACATGTGCGTTTTAATTATTCGTTAGAGCGGCAGTTAACGGTGTTATTAAAAAAACTCCCTCCAGATTTAATTCGTAAAGCAAGTGATGGAGTAGTTGAAATTAGTGGAGAATTGTTTGATTTTCTAACTGAAAGATATGCTTTTCAAACAGAGTTTGAATTATTAGAGGCAACACAAGCGCGATATTATAAAGCTCGCTATTCAAAGTTTCCTCCCCAAGTAACTCGTGAAAACTACAAGTCCCTCATTGCAGCTCATATTATAAGTGTTTACAATATTACAGACCCACGAGTTGTAAGATTAAAGGACTTTTCGATTTCTGATATTCTCCTGGGCAAACCCTTTTAATGAAAAAATAACAGATCCTGATTGAAATAATTCCTAATGCTCTCTTGTGCCCCCATCAATTTGAGTCCAAAGTATGAGGAATTATATAATAATATCGAATAATTAAGGCTTTGTGCTTAAACACGTATAGGGCCCATTTTCTGAGCTCCAAATCAAATATAGGCACTGCTCGTTGGCATGCGCTGTGCTCTTTTTTCCCTCGAATTATGGGTATCAGAAAAATAATTTTCGTAATCATTTTAAGCCTTTGGAGTCAGTCGGTAGGGGCTGATTTAGAAAGCACAAACTTACTCCCAAAAAATGTGTGGAGTCCTAAATTTATTTATGGAAGTTATTCTGGCCTAAGTGATCGTTATAATTCATCAGGACTTCTTGAGGGTGTCAGTGCCCGTTATCACATTGATCTTACAAGTCAGCGTTTAGCGCGCATGAATGATGAAGTGCAAATACTTATAAACGCCTTGAATTCTTTTTCTCATGATTTAGGGAATAAAGTTTATTTTGGTACTCTTGATTTTAAATCAAACCCAGTAATTGATTATTTTACGCCCATGTTGACCTATGGTTTATCAAAAAATGTTTCAGTAGGGGTGGGTATTCCTATTGTGCATTATCAAAATACTGTTCAGGTAGTTATGAGTGGTAAAAGTAATATCCAAGATATTATTGATCACACCGGTGATCTCAACGAAGATTTAAAGAATGGTTTATTAAAAGCAAAAAACAGTGTGGCAGAAATTCCAACACTCTTTCAAGCCACACTTATTAAAAAAGGCTACAAATCTGTTCGAAACGTCAATTACACAGCCATCGGTGATGTTCAAGCTTCTGCTAATTATTTATATTATAAGAAAAAAAATCTTCGCCTATCTGTAAGGCCCTACGTGCAAGTTCCTACAGGTCAAAAAGATGACCCAGATGATTTGGTTGACTTAGCAACTGGCGGACAACCAGCCGTGGGTGCGTATTCGATTCATGAGTTTAAAATATTACCAAGGCTAACTTTGGCATCTTCGGTTGGGTATCATGCTAACATTGAAGACCGTGTTAATTTGAGAGTACCTGCCAGTACTGATGATTTACTCCCGGGGCCTGAACGAAAAGAGAATGTAAAAAGAAAGACGGGGAATTCGATTTTTCTTGAAGGGGGAACTCGTTATACGATTTCTCCTCAATTCGAAGTTGGTGCTTATTACGATTATACACAAAAAGATCCTGACTGGTATGCTGGCGAAAATGGCTGGAACTATGGAGCCCTGAGCGATGACAGCACAGCCCAAACTCATCAGCTCAAAGGTGTAGTAGAGTTTAATACAGTAAATTGGTATCAACAAAAAGCGTATGATGTTCCATTTATATTGGGTTATGTCTATGGGAATACTTTTTATGCGATAAACTATCCTTCACAAATAACTAATCAACTTTATTTAAGGATGTTTTTTTGATGAAACAGGTGGGGTTTGTTTTATTTTTAATCCTTGCTTCGTTGAGTTGTTCAAAACGCTCAGAGCCGCCAACGCGTCCTCAAGTAGAGCGAGTGTTCGGCTCTAGACTTTCAGATACACCAGTTAAATTTTTGGAAAGTTATCGTCCATTACGACAAGAAAAAATCACTTCAGAAATATATCTTCCAAGTAGTCAATGGTTAGGACTTTCCAAGCAATTACTAGAGACGGGTCATTTAATTGAAAATGAACGACTATTGGCAATGGGGAGTCGTATTTTTAATTCTTTTTATTCATGGAATGGTTCAACAACAAAAATGTCTGCAAGTACGAATCCGCCAGGAAATCCCTATGTAGAGCTTGCATACCCCTATGCACAAAAAGCCTTAGATGATTATAAAGTTGCTGTGATTAAAGTAAAAGAAGTTGCGATTAATGCAGCCGAAAAAACGCAGGTCAATCAGGCAGGGTTAACTGCTCAATCATCACCTGCGCTAATTGTTACTTCTATAATCAACGGAATTGATGATTTTCTTAAACATCTTGAAATACAAAAAACTTCACAAACTGAATTTGGAATAAATAAAATTACAAAACTAGTGCGGGAACTTCCAGATATGAAGGGCTTGTTGTACCTAAGAGATAATTCCGTATATGACAAGGATAAAGACAAAAACGATCTTCAGAAGAATTACTATCCTGTTAAAGAATTTATGCGCGGATTACTTACTAATTTAGAATTACTGCAATCATTAGATGCTGAGATGAAAAATGCATTGCTGTTAGATCTTAGTTTTGGAATTGATTTAGCTGAAAAAACAGAAAGTATTCAAAATGAGAATGATGCTCTCATTGTGGTTGTTGATCTGTGGCAGAATAAATATAGACGTCTACGATTCACGCAACAACTAAAGAATTTATTTGAATCGTATAATGACTCTGAACTCCTTGCGCTCATCACTAATAATCAATTAATGTCAAATTCAGAATATAATATTTTGACAAGGAGAGATGACTATAAATTCATGACACCAATTCAACAAGCGACATTGATGCTTGAAAATAAACAGGGTGTGGATAAAGAGCGCTGGGAAGATCTAGAGCAAATCAAAACTCAATGGCTTATTAAATTAATAACTCAATCACATATTAAAACTTTTGCACGTCGTTTTAATTCAGAACTCAAAGTTGACAGCGCCCCAGAAGTAGAACTTAATGCGTTAATCGCGAGTTGGATGGGTCTTGAAATGAGACTTTTGTATCCATATGCAATTAGAAAAAGCCTCACTGACCAATCACCTGAAGATCTTGAATTAGTTAAAAATCCAAAACTTAGTAAGTTTTGGCATCCATTTGTCTATGAGAGTCGACAAAATGCATTAAATGAAATTAAATTATTTGTCGCTGGTGCTGTTGAGCCTGATCCCGCATTAGGAATCTCACGTCTTAAGGCTTACTTTGGAGAAAGCTTAGTTAAAACCGCTCAACTTAGAGTCGTCAACGCGCTATTGCCTGTTGGTCGAGAGCTCAAGTTACATCTTCGAAAGAAAATCGTAGATATGGTAAAGCCAGATAGCCGTACGGCTGAGCAGATTTACTTAGAACAAGTTAATAAAAATGCCCCATTGTGGTTTTTTAAAGATGGCAAGGACTTACCTTTACTTGAAAAAAGCGGATTACAATTTTCTTATAAATCTGGAAAATTTGAATATCTGCGAAGTACTTCTCAAAGTGGCGCAAAAGTACTAGGCGTATCATTGGCTGCTACGACTTTGGAGCTAGATAGCTTACAAGAAAAAGACAATGCATTGCCAATTGCTTTTCAAATGATTTGTAAGCTTGCTTCATTGATGGGCTATAAACATTTAAACGGTGAAAAAGCACCAGCGCTTACGATACTTTTTTCAAACCAATATTCGACAAATGGTTTTGATATCAGTTCATACAATCCGCAAGATGGAGTATTTGCGACTCCAGAATTTTTTTCTATAAATGAACGAAGTGAATTGATCAAAGATATAAACACGAATTCCTACGCTAGTGTTGGCAGTCAAATGGAGTTGCTTAGCGGATACAATCATGTTTTGAAGTATTTAAAACCATGGGAAAAAACTACTTTTGATAAACAATTGGGGAAACTAAAACTTCGTGATGAATCGGGTGAAGAGTTAGCATTTGATGTCTTTGATAAAGATAGCCTTTTTGCAATGACCATTGGTTTGTCGAATGTCATTTTGCAAAACATTAAGCATCAAATGGCAAGAATCTTAACGTCTGATGATAAATTATTAAGTGTTGCTGAATTAAATCGATTAACCGCGAATAATATTCAGTCAAATGAAATAGCAGCTGTTCTTGTGGATTTAGATAATACAAAAAAAATTACGCTTGTGAAAACCTCTGCAATTGCTCAATCACTCATTGCCTTGGCAGAATTTTATCAGGTCACTTCTGATTCTGAAAAATCTCAAAATAAAGAATTTCGCACTAAGATTTTACCTCATTTAGTCGCTGCAAGATCTGATATTAAACGCCTTATTACAGGTCTAACTGCCTTTTCGCTTTCAAAATTGATGATGCAAGACGGAGGGTTTTCTCAAGGTTATAATTTTCAAAAAAACACATCAATTGTAGGAGTCCGAAATCTTGATGATCAACTTCTCATGGAAGAAGCGCTGTTAAGCGTTGGTCAACTTTTTAACTCAGATTTGATTCGTTTTAGGGCTGTAGATAATCTATTTTTCATTAACAAAACATTTTGGAACAGCGAACTTGGTTTTTACAATATGACTGAAGATATAAAACAATCACCTGTAGTAAAATTGGCTTCGGTAAGTAAAGCACTCAAAAATGCTCATGAATTTAACATACTGTTTAGTAAATTTATGACTCATAGTTCCAATGCTCGTGCTGCGCGAACTCAACTTGAAAAGATGGAAAGACTTTGGCTTGATCGTTTCTTTGATCGAAGGATTCAAGAGCTGCCTGCAATCTCACAAGTTTTCGAGTTTTCACTTTGACATGCCTTTAGCCTCGCGTATGCTGATACGGTTATTTTAATCAAACATTTTTAGGAGGACATTGTGAAATTCGGAATCATCAGCCTCATTGTATTATCTTTTGCATTCACTGGCTGTGTGAAAAAATCAAGCGGAGGCAATGACGAAGAAAATGTCGTTTTTGCTACCGTTAATGGAAAAGAAATAAAGGGGAAGGATATCCTCGGAAAAGTTAAGAATGATCTAGCCGAACTTAAGCGTAATGAGTACGAAATAAAGCGTCGTGCAACAGAAGAGGTCATACAACAGACAATTCTTGAGGAAGAAGCAAAAAAACAAGGCACATCAGTTGATAAATTATTTTCTCAATTTGATAGTCTTCGAGATAAAGAAGTTGGAAAAGACGATATTCAACAGTTTTTAAAGCAAAGAAATATTGAAGAAAAAAGACTTTCCAAACAAGAAAAAGAATCCATTCCGCAAATCATTAAAATGCAACGTGTGTATGAAGCTCGACAAAAATATGCTGGTGAATTGCGCGTGAAATCAAACGTTCAATTCAAGATTCCTAAGCCCATTGAAAAAGTTGATATCAGTACTGGCAATGGAACACCACTTGGTGGAGCAAATGCAAAAGTCACAATCGTTGAATTTAGTGATTTTCAATGTCCATTTTGTTCGCGAGGGCGACAACGCGTAGATGAAATTAAACAAAAATATGGTGATAAAGTTCGTGTTTTTTTCAGACATTTCCCGCTGGAAAGTATTCATCCATTGGCCATGAAAGCGTCTGAAGCTTCTTTGTGTGCTCAAGATCAAGGTAAATTCTGGGAATATCACGATTTACTTTTTGATAACCAAAGTAAACTTGATGATAAAAGTCTAAAAGAATATGCGACACAACTTAAGTTTGATCAAAAAGTTTTTGAAGAATGTCTTTCATCAGGCAAGAAGGTCGCTGAGGTTCGTAAAGATATGGAAGACGGAACAAAAGTGGGAGTGAATAGCACACCTACTTTTTTCGTCAACGGGTATCCTGTTAGGGGTGCGGTGCCCCTTGAAGCTTTCTCAGAAGAGATCGACGAACAGCTAGGCAAATAATTAATTAAAAATAGTATAAGCAAAACGGGTTAGACTTTCGTCTAACCCGTTTTTATTTTTAAGAGATAATGATTCTCTTTTTTGCAGTGGGTATAGGGATTATGGTAACCTATACAAGAGATATTTAAGTATTACCTACTTTCTCATGGAGGAGAAAGCATGGCAGTAGATACTGTAAATCAAAGAAATGAGCATATTCGAGAAGCCAAAGAAGACAAGGAGCAATCTCTTGTCGCAAAGCATAGGCGCGAAATTGCTGAACTTCAAAGAAAACATGTTGAGACAATTCAAGGTTTAAAAGAGGGCTTTGACGAACAACTCACAGAACTCCGCAAGGACTCACGTGAAGCACTGACCTCAAAAGAACAAAATCATCTAAAAGAAATTCAAGAAGTTCAAGAAGTCAATCGTAAAAGACTTATGAAAACAAAGGCAGATGACGAAGAACAACTTCGCACAACAAAGTCGACCCTTTTAGGTGAGTTAGAGCGTTCTAAAGGGAAGAATGAATCTGATAACACTCGACTTACAAAGCTTATGGAATCTGAACTTTCTAAAAAAGATTCTGCTACACGTGATATGGAGTTGAAATCTCGAGAAGGTTCTCAAGAAGCTATAAAAAATCAAGCAAATCGCTATCAAGATAAATTTGAAGAGGAAAGAAATTTTTATCGTTCGGTGATCGGTGAAAATATTAAAGAAAAAGAAAGAGAATTTGGAGATCTTAGGCGCTCAAAAGAAGTTAATGAGAAAAATCTTAAAGGTCGATTGGAATCTCAAAAGCAGCGAGCTGATGAGAGGTTTAAGGACACTGTTCTTGGCGATAGAGCCCGTTATCAGGCAAGTCTTGATCAGATGTCTGAGGGGTATCAACAACAACGTGGTATCGATCATGAAAAATTAGACAAGCAATCAACCAAGCTTAATACGACATACGTTGATAATTTAGATAATCTTCGTGAAACCGTAGACAGTAGAATTGAAAAAGAAGTTAGAAGTGTTCGACGTGAAAACCATGATTTAAAAAATGCTCTGACGACTGATAAAGTTGAAATGAATCGCAAAAAAGAAACAGAAAAAAAGAATCTTACTAATGAATTTCAAAAAAGTATTGTAGAGCTAGAAAAGCGACGGGGAGAAGCTACTACACAGGCCCATGAAGGTTATGCAAAAAAGATTGATGAAGTTCAAGGCCGAAATGACAAATTCATCGAATCTATAAATACGTCATATGGTCGAAAACTTGAAGAACAAAAAATTAATCACCAAAAACATTTCGACGAAGAAATTGGGTATGTAACTCGTGATCGAGATGTAAATAAAATGCAGACTGACAAACAAAAGAAAAAATTAGTAGATATTTATGCTGATAAGACAGTTATGCAGACTGATTTTTACGAAGATCAAATAGATTTGAAAAAGAAAGATGCAGAGCAAGCTTTAGTTAATCAAAGAAATAACATGCAAAAACAACACCTCAATGATGTCGGCACACTTCGTAATCAATTGGTAAAAGAGAGTGTCGATCATCAAGAAAAATTAATTGATACAACCAGTAAGTATGAAAAACAACTTAATACAATGCGCAATGAATTTGAGAAGAAATTCAGACAGCAAAATGAACTTTTTCGTGAACAAACCAATTCACAAGTTAAAAATCAACAAATGGAACGCGAATCATTTGAAGCTAAGATGAAGCAGCGTATCAATCAAGTCAAAGAAGTCTATGAGCGTGAAATTGAACAGCTCAGAAAAAGACAGGCCGTAGAGCGACAAGATCTTGCCACTAAGAAAACATAAGTATACATACTCACTTAGGGTCTTATACTTCTTGTTAATAAGGGGCGCATCTTGATTGCTGATCGACGAACTAAAATAGTAGGAACCATAGGGCCCGCATCTCAATCTCCTGAGATGCTTATGAAACTAGTTGAAGCAGGGCTTAACGTCGCTCGGCTTAATTTTAGTCATGGTATTCACGCTGATCATCAAAACGTTATTAAAACTCTGCGTAGCATTTCTCAAAGCGAAAATGCTCCCATCGCTTTGCTGCAAGATCTTCAAGGTCCTAAAATTAGAATTGGTAAAGTTAAAAACGGAAGCATCCAACTTGCTGACGGCCAAAAAATTATAATTAAAGTTGGAAATCATATTGGTGATGAAAAAGTTTTAGCCACAGATTTTCATACACTTCCTAAAGATGTTAAACCTCATACACACATTTTACTTGATGATGGAAATCTAGAATTTGTAGTTGAAAAAATATCAGGCGATGAAGTTCATTGTCAGGTTATTTATGGTGGGGAATTAAAAAACAATAAAGGTATGAACTTACCAGGTGCGCGCCTCAGTGTTGAGGCGATGACCGAGAAAGATTATGCAGATCTTGATTTTGGATTATCGCAAGGTGTGGACTATGTAGCTTTGAGTTTTGTTCGCCAAGGCAAAGATATTAGACAGCTTAGAGAGATCATTGAAAGAAAAGCCAAGGGAACAAAAATTATAGCTAAAATTGAAAAAGTTGAAGCCCTTGATAATCTTGAAGATATCGTAGCTCTTTCAGATGGAGTTATGGTGGCCAGAGGTGATTTAGCTGTTGAGGTAGGGCAAAGTCTATTGCCGGGAAAGCAAAAAAAAATAATCAAACTTTGTAATGCTCTTGGTAAACCTGTTATTACAGCTACGCAAATGCTTGATTCTATGATTGAGAATCCAAGACCTACTCGAGCCGAAGTTACTGATATTGCCAATGCAGTTTTAGATGGAACAGATGCCGTGATGCTTTCAGCTGAAACAGCGAGTGGGAAGTATCCAGTAAAGTGTGTTCAAACCATGGATGAAATCATTCGAGAAGTAGAAAGAACTGACGTTCATTACTATCAAATGAATTTACGCGATGAATTTTTAACCGTAGCTGAGGCAATAGCTGAGAGTGCTTGTCTTTCTGCTATGAAGTTAAATGCTGCTGTTATTGTTTGTCTTACGACCTCAGGAAAAACCGCCACATTAATTTCTCGTTTTAGACCTAAAGCAAAAATTATCGCTGTGACACATATTATGGAAACTCTCAATAGACTTGAATTAGTATGGGGCATTGAGGGTATTCCAATCACGCCCTATAGTGATACTGATCTTGTGATGAAAACTTTAGAGAAAACACTTGTGGATTATGGTGTTTGTAAACAGGGTGATAAAATCATTTTTACGATGGGTTTACCGGTCTTGGAACGTGGCACTACAAACAGTGTTCGTGTCTATACTATTAAAGATCTTTCACCCACTGAATTAAATCCAAAAGAAATGCCTCTACGCTGTCGCCCAAAATAAATTCTTTTAATTCTTCTGAACTCGGTAGGTTTCATCGAGAAGTTCCCAATGTCTTGGTAACATAACTCCTGAACTGTTTGCTGACATGAAGTTTGCAAAATCAGTATAATATTTGTATTCGCACGTAGTTTGATCCCAAGCAGGATAATATTGATCTGGTAAACCTAAGACATGGCCTATTTCATGGCTAATCGTACTTGTTCTTGTATTAGGAAATAAACTAACCATTCGCTCATTTCGAGAAACAAAAGCTCTTTCTCCAATTTCGTTAAAAAACTTTAATGTATAGTTTTTTTCGACAAGAAATTGGACGGGGGGTGTTTGATTCCAAATAATATTAAGCTTATGAGTATCAGTTGTGAAGTGCCGAGTAATAATCATATCGATTTCAGATTCAAATCCGAGAAAATCTCCTGAATTGATATAAAGCGTGTACTCATTTTTTTTAGTTCGTACTACAGTTTGATTGTATTTTACTCCAAAACTCTCCTTTATATCGCTGCCTAACAATTCAGCGAACTGATCTAAGACCGTATCGTAGTCTTGACCAGAAAGTTTGGTGAGTTTTTTTAATAATTCTTGATAGGGGAGGTAATGGCTTATAAGTGCTAAATCTTTAGTGTTCCATGTAGGATTTCGGCAGTTTTGAATATAACAATCATAGGCAATGCGAAATATATTTCTCATGGGTTTTTCCCATTTCGGCGTGAGTAGATAATTCTATTTATCAACGAGTCGACCGTGGTCATCTTGTATTAGGCTACGAACTATTGAATTTAGTGAAATCCAATCAGCATCAATAGGTTTTAATTTGATCTGATCATATTTATTTTTAGCATCTTTCCAACTATCTGGAACTTCTTGCCAGCTAGATTTTTCATGTTCTGGAAATTTGTTAGGTACTAGTAATGACGTTGGACCAAATGTTTTTTTAGTATAGTGCTTTGGAACATAAGTTTTCATAAACAGACTTATTTCCTCAGATTTTTGCATAATTACATGTGTTAAAAAATTTCGAGT
Source organism: Oligoflexia bacterium (assembly GCA_034439615.1). Lineage (NCBI taxonomy): Bacteria > Pseudomonadati > Bdellovibrionota > Oligoflexia > Oligoflexia bacterium. The sequence continues at coordinate 52,896 of JAWXAT010000050.1, forward strand.
TTCTTTATTTTTTGTTTCGCATAAATCATCTTGTGTTCCTGCATGTTCGATCTTTTTTGCTTCATCAACAAGCGAGAGTGCAAAAGATGGTTGATGTGAATAACCATGTGAATTCGTAAGGGGTGTTCCCAGATTTTGTGGTGCACAATTAGTCAAACCAGTAAGACTTACCATGGAGATAAGAAGAGTGGATGCGTAAGCTCTTACACCGCTGAGATAATGACAAAAGTTCATAGGATTTCTTAATTTAGCAAAATCAGGGCCACAGTTAAACATGACTTGTGATTGACAGGAGTTGAGACAAATTCTCTAATATTCATAACCACGGAGGGTTTATGCGAATCGCCATAATTTTATTTAGTTTGGTTTTTATGTTGGGCTGTAAAAGTGGTGTAAAAAATGGCGTTGAGACTAGAGGAAATGGAATTAATTTAAACCAAGTTAAACAATGTGAAGAAGCGTACAATCCAATTCCACTCATAATTGCTGGGACTCCTGAATATCCTTATTCTCAATTGCCTATGGGGAAATATAGTTTTGGTGCCTTAGAGTTTTATCTTGTCGGAAAAGATTATGAAAATAAACTAGGGAGCATTCATTTTAAAGAAACGGAATTTAGTGCACTGCAGGTTATCTGTGGTACAAAACTATCGGAAAATGAAAATTCTGTAGTTGTTTCTAAATTCGTAAATGCTTTTAGCCTAGCAACAAATGATAGAATTAAATCTAGTTTAACAACCTATGAGTTTTCGTTAAAAGGCCCGCAATCATTAGTCATCACATCAACTAAAACAAATCTCAATGAATCATTAAATATTTCTGAAACCATGGATAAGTGGCTTATTCGATTTTATAAGTACAGTTTAAACGACTATGAATTAAGAGCGGTTTCAACCCGCAGTGATTCAAAATTCAATTTCTTTATCAGTGTGAAATTGAAATATCTAGGGAATTAGCTTCAGTCACAACGAGGCCATGGCATGTGAGTTGCTCATACTTTAGTTATGAAGCTAAGTACTCGAATCAAGGGGAATATAACCTACTTGATTGTCAATTTTTTAAGCATCCTTGTGCCGCTTTTAGGCTATGCCACACCCATTGATTTGCTCGGGAATATTAAAAAATTACCTGTAATTCGAATTGGTATTTCTGCATCTCCTGGCAATGGCCATCAAGCTGCAGGCGCTATAGTAGCAAATCGTCTTAGACAATTGGGTTATCAAGGAAAATTAGAAATTGTGTATGCAGAAAAGACAAAAGAACAACTTGGTTTTTTATTTCCACCATTTAATCCGGATGGTGAAAGCATACAAAAATTTATTGATCAAAATATTGTTTTTATCGCGAAGCAAAAATTTATGTTAGAAAGTGAATTGTTTCCCAAAGTAGAATTAGCAATTCTAGGTGCTGATGATAATCATAGGTATCCGACAGATTTGAGGGTGGATACACTTTTAACATTACAGCCTCTTAAATGGTCAAAACCATCAACTGTAATCAAAATTATGCCATCGGGCAAATTCACAAGTTTGTCGTTAAAACATTTAGCTAATATGGGCTACTCATATGAATTGCCACATTCAAATGATCCACTAGCTTTTATTAAAGAACAACTGTCTCATACCCCTGGATTGGCAAAAAAAACTGATGGTCTCAACGCTATTTATCGCGAAATTGGGCATATTGATTTAGCTGCTGCTTATGGGCATTTTATGAACCAAAAACAGGTGTTCACTTATGCCCGAGGGATCTTATGGGCTATGGATAATTCACCTGAGCTTTTTACAAAAGGTGTTGTGATTCCTGTTTTTAATTCGTTAGCAACATTAGATAAAATCGATCTTAAAAAATACCTACGAAGTTCACCCTCACTTGCCCAAAAAGTTAAGGTTGTGGATATTCTCAATGCAGAACTCTCTATTAAATTAAAAGAAATAAAAAGAGGTGAGATTTTAATTGTCACAGTTGGATCGGTTACAAAACCAGTATTTGAACTTCTCTATAGTGAAAGTTCTATTGCCCCGGTAGTTGAGGGGCGAAATAGTATGAATCTTATGCACATTCTTGGGAGACCATATCTTCCTTCAGCCGGGTGGGAAGGCTACCCATTCTCAAGCCCTTCAGATATTGCAGAAGACGCCAGGCTTGATTTAAGTTATTCAATCGAATTGGGAGAGGCTATCGGTCAGTTTTTAATTGAAGCCAAACTTCCAGATTCAAAACTTAATGCGTTTTTTTCAGCAATGCGAATAGATCCTAAAAATTTGGCAAAGGATAAATTATTTCAAGCACTCGCGATTATAAATAAACAATGGGATACAACGTCAGACCAAATTTCTGAAAATATAACCATTATTGATATGAAGGAGGCTGAAAAAAACATACGTGACAGGATAAGAAAAGAAATATTATTTGAATCTTGTTCGACGCAGTTAGATTTAATATATTCACACGGAAATCGAAGTAAAAATTAGAGGATTCAACCTACATCTACACCAAGCGCATAATAAAGTTGCCAATACGGATAAATACGTTCTAATTCTTTAAGATCAAGTTTTATATATGTACCGTCTTTTTCAGAAATTTTATCTGAAACCAATTGTTTTTGAACAAGTCCATTCACATCATTAATACCTACGAGATAACTTAACTCTTTCATTGATTCATTTTGCATTTCGACAAGACTGATTTTTGTTTGGCCTTTATCGTCAGGCTGTTTTTTCTTCGCAAAATGAATAACAGCTCTAAAGATTCGAAGTTCGTCATTTGTAACAGTGACGCGTTTTGATTCTTCGGTAAAAAGATAATCATTAAACCATTCTACAAATCCGTAGAGAGCTTCGGGTTGTAAAAGTGTGATTCTTTGTTTTCCTTCACCCAAATCTTCTTGTTTGAGCATACCCATGCCTTGCAAAATTCCCATGAGTACTTGCATTTTGCTTGTGGCTTCTTGAAAAACTTGAATTGTAAATTTTCGAAGTTGCCCCGGCTTTACATCAATGCCTCCACCTTCAACGGGAGTTCCCCATTTATGTGAAACAAACATCAAAATTGCACAAAGTTTATTGGCCTGATAGGGCGTAAGTGAGTTTGCTTTAGCACCTGTGTTTTGAACTTGTTCAAGATTTTTAATTCGTTTATTGGCTTCGCGCAAATGATCATTAATTGTTTTTGTCATCGCTTTGAGCCATTCAGGAAACTGATCAAATTGCGATTGTAGTGCCTTGAAGGGGAGTTCTATTACTTCAGAATCAACTGCTGCCTTGATTGAAGCTGAACGAGGTTTTTGATCAAAGAAAGCCATTTCTCCAATCATTTGACCTGCTCTTACTTCAGCAAGTTCTATTTCAGATGTACCTTTGGGTTTGAAAACAATGAGACGGCCTTTTTTGACAACATACATGCTGTCAGGAGCATCGCCCTCTTTGAACAGGATCTCGCCCTGCTTAAGCTGCTTTAGATGTGATGCCATGGTGCCTTTACGCTTTAAATTTTTACTGGGCGAATATCTTTTGCGATAATAAGTTTTGCCTCAGTTAATTCTTGAACTTGCGCAACTGTTACATCAGGAGCATGTTCTTTTAGTACTAGCCCTTGTTTTGTAACCTCAATTACCGCTAAATCAGTCACAATTAAGTTTACCACTCCAATGCCAGTTAGAGGTAGTGTGCATTTCTTTAAGACCTTCTTTTCTCCTGATTTACTGTCGCAATGTTGCATTGCAATAATAACTCGTTTTGCACCGGCAACGAGATCCATAGCGCCGCCCATGCCTTTGACCATTTTCCCAGGTATCATCCAGTTAGCCAGAGATCCAGTTTCATCAACCTGCATAGCCCCAAGGACAGTTAAATCAACGTGTCCGCCACGAATCATGGCAAAAGAATCAGCGGATGAAAAAAAACTAGCCCCAGGTATAGTCGTAACTGTTTGTTTACCTGCATTGATAAGATCAGCATCAATTTGAGATTCTGTAGGAAATGGACCCATTCCTAAAATTCCATTTTCAGACTGCAAAACTACATCTTGGTCTTTTGAAATATGATTGGCAACAAGAGTAGGGATGCCAATCCCTAGATTTACGGTAAATCCGTCTTGGATTTCTTGGGCAATTCGTTTTACCAATTGATCACGTGTGAGCATTTTAATTCCTCTCTAGCACTGTGCGATTTTCAATGCGTCTTTCATAATTTTCACCCTTGATGATCCGTTTGACATAAACGCCAGGTGTATGAATTTGATCTGGATCTAATTCACCCACAGCAACAATTTCTTCAACTTCTGCAATTGTAATGCGCGCAGCGGTCGCCATCATCGGATTAAAATTGCGAGTTGTTTTTCGATAAATCAGATTTCCGTATTCATCACTTTTCCAAGCTTTCACAAATGCATAGTCAGCTTTTAAAGCACGTTCTAAAACATAAGTGCGACCATCAAATTCTTTATGATCTTTTCCTTGAGCGACAAGAGTACCTACGCCGGTGGGTGTATAAAAAGCTGGAATCCCAGCACCTCCGGCACGAATACGTTCAGCGAGAGTTCCTTGAGGGTTAAATTCAACCTCAAGTTCACCTGCGAGATATTGTTTTTCAAATAATGCATTTTCACCAACGTAACTTGAGATCATTTTTTTGATTTGCTTATTTGACATCACCAAGCCCAAGCCAAAATCAACAACCCCTGCATTATTTGATACACAGGTAAGATTTTTTGAACCATTGCGTTTAAGAGCAGCGATTAGATTTTCAGGAATTCCACAAAGACCAAAACCTCCGCACATGATTGTGACGCCATCCCGGAGGTCATGAATCGCCTCATCAGCTGATTTAAAAACTTTTGACTTCATTTGATTTCTCCATAAAACATGGTTTTACTCTGTGCGAATTTAATTTATATAAGTTCAACAATCATTGCGGCAGCTTCTCCTCCGCCGATGCAAATACTGACCATTCCACGTTTTGCATTTTGCGATTGCATAGCGTGAATCAAGGTAGTCAAAATTCTAGCACCACTGGCTCCGATGGGATGCCCTAGAGCAACTGCGCCTCCAAAAATATTCACACGCTTTGGATCTAAATTAAAATCGCGCATAGCTGAAATGGCTACTACAGAAAAAGCTTCATTAATTTCAAAAAGATCGATGTCTTTAATACCGAGGCCCGTCTTTTTTAAAACATTATCCATTGCGCGCGAGGGTGCCGTGGTAAACCATTCAGGAGCTTGAGCAGCAGAAGCATGGCCCAAAATTCGCACCAGTGGTTTTATTCCTAAAGTTTTAGCTTTTTCTTCAGACATGACAACAAGTGCAGATGCACCGTCGTTAATGGAGCTAGCATTTGCCGCAGTGATTGTACCTGTTTTGTCAAAAGCTGGTTTAAGTGAAGGGATTTTTTCAAATTTTACCTTAAAGGGTTCTTCATCGTCTTTGACTGCCACAGCTTCTTTTGCACCTGGGGGAGTAGACATAATAGAAACGATTTCATTTTTAAAATGGCCATCTTTAGTTGCTTGTTGTGCGCGTTTGTAACTTTCAATGGCAAAGGCATCTTGTTCTTCTCGACTTACTGATTTTTCACGTGCGCAAAGTTCAGCGGCATTTCCCATATGAAAATTATTATAGACATCCCATAGTCCATCTTTAACCATGCTATCGGTCATTTGAACGTGGCCCATTTTGTAACCGAGTCGCGATTTCTCAAGGAGATGTGGAGCTAAAGACATATTCTCTTGTCCGCCTGCAACGGCAATTTGAGAATCACCACAAAGAATTCCTTGTGCTGCGAGCATGACTGCTTTTAGGCCACTTCCACATACTTTATTAATCGTAGTGCAGGTTACTGAATTAGGTAATTTTGCAAAAAGGGCAGCTTGTCTTGCCGGTGCTTGTCCGACTCCGGCAGTTAAAACGTTACCCATGAGAACTTCGTCAACGAGATCTTTTTTAATACCAGCTCGCGTGAGCGCTGCGTCGATGGCGAAACTTCCTAATTGCGGTGCTGTTAATTGAGATAGTTGTCCGTTAAAAGAACCAATAGGTGTTCGTACCGCACTGGCAATAATCACTGAATTAGACATTTTTCTCTCCTATTTTTGTGTCGAGTGTACAGTAACGTACCAAAAGTGGTTGCACAAATATAATTTGAATTGCAAGCTAGGGGAATATCATGATCGGAGAATTCGGTGAAGCGCTATGTTCGAGAACCAAGTCTGGGAACAATCACAATCATTGAGAGTCATCAACTTAGTTTTAAACTAGGGGCTGAATTGGCCCAGATTCTTGGGCGGAAGTACATTGATTGTCAAAATCAGAAATTAAAACAAAACTTACTAGATTGGCTCCCCTGGCGATGGCATCCTCGCGTCATTAGTCGTGAACCAGAATATTCACCCGGTCATTCTGATGGCCGAGTGATAAGAGCTGATATTGTACTAGGTAGAAACTCTCAATATCAAAAAGCAGAAGTTTTAAGACGCGCAATGATAATGCTTGAAAGAGGAGAATAAATGGGTCTGCGACTAATTATTTTTTTATTGCTGTGTCCAGTAATTGCGCAAGCTAAGCCAAAGATTGTGACCGTTACAGATACACCTACGGTCGTTGAAAAAGGTGGGGCTCGTCGTATTTTTATTAGTGGGTTTGCAGGTCAAGTAGTTGTGTTGCCCGGAAAAAGTACTGAAATTTTAGTTAAGGCCACACGCTATGTTGAAGGTGACGATGCGCTTAATAATGCAGGCGATCTTAGCGAAGTGTTAAGACAAATCGCGGTGAAAGCTACTAATAATGCCGGCACAATTGAGATTCGAACCATACTGCCACCCAATCGTTCAGATTGGACTAAATGGGCACAAGGTAAAAATATTCCTCAAGTAAAACTTGAAGTGTCGGCTCCAGATAACATGAACCTTGAAATATATTGGGCACGAGGTGATGTGAAAGTCACAAAATGGAAGGCGGGTGTAGTAATCACTCATCAAACCGGTAAGCTTACGCTTGAAGATATTAGCGGTGATGTTACGGCGCGCACCATGTATGGCATAGCAAGGTTTGAGAATATCAAGGGTTCTATGAGTATTGAGAATTTTGCAAGCCAACTCAATGTTGGGCAAGTAACCGGAAAGTTAAAACTACGTACTTTTTCTGGCGAAACACAAATTCGAAAGATTTTGGGAAATTCTGTCATATCTACACAAAAAGCTAGTGTAGTTACCCAAGACACCCAAGGACCCATGGAAATTCAAACAGGTATTGCTGCAATTTCAATTGCTAATCATCGAGGTTCTATTCGCGGGCAAACCGATACTGGGTCTGTCACAGCAAAACTCACTGGTCAAATTGATGCTCGATTTAATAGTAATTCAGGAGCTCTTTTGATTTCTATTCCACGTTCAAGTCGGGCTGATGTTAGTTTATCTACGAATAAAGGAGATCTCAAAGCACCAAAGAATCTAGATCATAAACGCACATCTGCTGGTAAGATTGTGCGCGGCCGCCTAAGTGGAAGCGAGAGCGGAGCCATTCGTATGAATTCAGATGCGGGTGATATTAATCTTCGTGTACTCTAAATTCCTAAAGTGTTGAGAGTATTGACGAACAAGTAAAAAAAACTCTTTACAAGGTTGGCCATTAACTCTAGGGTCCAGATACGGAGGACCTCTTTAAAATGAAAAAAGCGGCCAAAAAATCAAATAAAAAAGCAGCAACTAAGAAGGCCAAAAAGCCAAAAGCAACTTCAGCAAAAGCTTCTAAGAAGGTCCCTAAGTTAGCTAAAACTAAAGAGAAAGTTCTTAAAAAAGTTTCAGCTAAAGTCATTCCAGCAAAAGCTCAAGTTAAAGCTAAAACTAAAGAAGTAAAAACGCCAGTGCCTGTGGCCGCACCTGAGCCTTTGGCTAAATCTGCAAAAAATAAAAAAGCTCAAGCCATAGTTCTTGAAGCCCTTGCCCAAGATGAAAAAGAAGTTATTTTAACAAATGCCGATGGCAAGCAATATTGTCGCGTTCATGATTGTGATAGCGAAGGTAGCACCGATGGTTATTGCCGCTTTCATTATCTAGCACTTTGGAAGCGTAATAAAATCAAAGCTAAGATTCTTCAAGGTGATAAGCTTGATAAGTACATCGAAGAATTAACTGCAAAATATCCTGATAAATACCTAGAAATTCTGCGTAAAGACCTCGCATCAGAAAAAGATTTTACTCTCATCATCAATGAAATGGATGTTGAAGATTCAAATGAAGATGCCGAGTCAGAAGAAGAAGCTAGTCGGTTCATCGAAGAAGTTCGTGGTGGGGTTCCCACTGGTGATGATGACGATGGTGGCTACTAAAATTAATTTAAATTTTACTCTTAGCGCGCATATTGGCAATTGACGATTTGTGATGTTTCTCTTTTTCCAAACATTAGATTCCCTAAATAGCCATTGAGTTGGGTATTGTACCGACTCAAGTCTACTATCAATGTGAATTTATCACCCATATACACTCTCGTATTTCGGGATCTAAATGATTTTTTGATAAAGTGTGTAGGCACAGTGCTTGTCACATTATAGATGGCGTAACTTACCACTACTACGAGCACATTTTTATGGTTTGTATCATAGCCAATTTCTGCACGCATGGCTGTTGGATTTGAATTGATAGGATTACAGGTAAGTTCAATTCTAGATCGATCTAAATTTGCGGATGAAACTGAGCTTACAGCCAGAGCTGCAAGTATAACCAAGTACTTCATAATACCCCCTACTACTTAATACCCCGGCCCTATCGTAATAGGGTTAACAAGGCTATGCCATAGCCCTAGAGAGTTTAGCAAGTTTAGTTTTCATCTTCAGGGTCTTTGTCATCATCAACTTTTAGTTTGAGAAGTTTGGCAGCTTTTGATTCTAACTCATTATTAATACTGGATACTTGAAGGTGGACAAACTTGTCGTCGAGCTTAAACTCATGCCATGATTTTGGAACTTCAATATCGCCATCAGCATGAAAATATTGCTCAATCAATGAGCCTAATGCATCTAGTGCGAGATAGATCTGCTCCATGATGTTTTTCTTTTTCACCGAGTAATCTACACTGGCTTCAAAGTTGACCTGTTTGATAGCGCCTGGGTCTATAAAGCCGATACGAAGACAAACCTCCTCGTTATAAATGGCGCCTTCTACAATGACCTTTTTGCCCTTGGTTTTTTTGAAATTTTTGCTAATTACATCTCTAATCATCTTGATGTAATCCAACGGAAAATCTTGCTTCTTTTTAGACGAGGGGAGTCTTGGTTCCACTTGGCTTGCTCCTTATTTTTACCCTTTGTCACAGAGTGCCAGCGTTGACTTTGTTTGTCTAGAGGGACTATAAACGAAAGCTTAATATGAAGCAGATTATGACAGAAAAAAATCAAAATAGCGGTCACGGAGACAGGGTCTATATTACGACCTATGGTTGTCAAATGAATGACCATGACACTGAACGTATGTACTCGCTTTTAGAAATGAATAAGTATCTTCAAGCCACATCCCCTGAAGAAGCAGATGTCATTATTATTAATTCTTGTTCAGTGCGCGAAAAGCCTGTGCATAAAGTAATGAGTGAAGTTGGAACTTACCGGCCGCTTAAAGAAAAAAATCCTAAACTAAAAATTGGTATTGGTGGCTGTGTTGGACAACAAGAGGGCAAAAAACTTCTGAGCCAAACAAAGTTGCTTGATTTTGTTTTTGGAACCGACACGATTGATCAGTTACCTCAGATTATTTCAGAAGTTCGCGTTGATAAAAAAAGAGCGGCGTGGACAAAAGTAGGGCACCGCGATGCCTATCAAATTCAAACTTTGGTGCGAAACCCAAAAGTTTCAGCATTTGTGACAATAACAAAGGGCTGTGATAATTTTTGTTCATTTTGTGTGGTGCCCTTTACAAGGGGGCGTGAAAAAAGCCGCCTCTTGAGTGAGCTTATCAAAGACGTTCAAAGTTTAGTTGAGCGGGGAGTAAAAGAAGTTACCCTTTTAGGGCAAAATGTAAATTCGTATAAAAGCCCAGATGGCAATGGTGGATTTACTGATTTATTACGCGCAGTATGCGAAGAAACAAATATTGAGCGTGTTAGATTTACGACAAGTCATCCAAAAGATTTTGATGAAGATCTCATTTCTGTTTTAGTAAAATATCAAAATAAACTCGGACACTTTGTGCATTTGCCTGTGCAATCAGGCTCCACTCGTATTTTAGAACTCATGAATCGTGGCTACACACGAGAAGAATACATTCATAAAGCCAAGCGACTTAAAGAAGAACTTCCGGAAGTAGCCTTTTCAACAGATATTATAGTTGGGTTTCCTGGCGAGACAGATGAAGATTTTGACATGACACTCTCAATGTTAGAAGAGATTGGTTATGAAAATGTTTACGGTTTTAAATATTCGCCAAGGCCTTTCACAAAAGCATTAAAATTTACTGAGCAAGTTGCTGAAAGTGTAAAAGAAGAAAGACTAGCAAAACTTATTGAACTTCAAGACCGTTTGGGTTTTGATTTTTGCAAAAGATATGACGGTAAAATATTTCCGATTCTTGTTGAGGGTCCTTCACGTACTAATAAAGAAGTATTAACGGGTCGTACAACTCACAATAAGGTAATTAACTTTGAAGGCCCTAGTTCGCTAATAGGTAAAACAATTGATGTAAGAGTACTAAAAGCGCAGCCCTTTTCATTAAGAGGAGAAGTTGTTTGATGAGAAAACTTGAAATGTATCCCCACGGCATCTCTGTCGGACCAGTGAATATACGTCCTGCAATGATTTTTAAAGATAAGACGGAGCGCGAGATTTTACCTGTTTGGTTAGATGCAGTAGATGCAAGTTTACTTTTAGCAAGTGCTCAAGGGCTTCATGATGCTAAGCGTGCGCATAATGCGATTTTTAAGATTTTTGATGAATTAAAAATTAGTTTGAAATCAGTTTATTTTAACGAAATTAACGTATCAACACAGTACGCAATACTCACAGCCCTTCAGGGTAAAAAAACTATTGAAGTTAGAGTTAGAGCTGCAGAGGCTATGTCACTAGCTGTAAATGCTGGATGTGTTTTTTATACTGATGAAGACATCATTGAAAAGAGTCGAGTGCTTAATTTGGAATGGTTACACAATTCAAATCCACGCGTCGGTAATCATGGAAATTTTGAGGGGTTACACTGAATGATCATACCCGTTAATGGACTCTATCCTAAAATTCATCCCACAGCATGGATCGCTCCGACTGCAACTATAATAGGTGATGTCGAAATTGGTGAAGGATGTTCTATTTGGTTTGGAACTGTAATTCGTGGTGATGTGTTTCCGATTCGTATAGGAAGGCATACCAATATTCAAGATAACTGTACGGTGCATGCTACTTATAAAAAATGCGGAGTTGTGATTGGTGATCGTGTTACTGTTGGGCACCAAGTGATTCTTCATGGTTGTCAAGTGGGCGATGGCACACTCGTAGGGATGGGTAGCATTTTAATGGATAACGTTAGTATTGGTAAGCGATCTATCGTTGGAGCAGGAAGTCTTGTTACTGAAGAATCTAAGTTTGAAGATGAGACACTTGTATTGGGACGTCCCGCAATAGCTAAAAGAAAATTAAAACCTGAAGAACTTAAACACATTAATCACAGCGCCGATAATTATACTCTCTACACTTCTTGGTACGCTGGCACTGAGGGAAAAATTCCATGAAAGAAATTGTAGATTCCCTAACTTACGATGATATTTTACTTGTACCTGCATATTCAGAAATTGTTCCTGCGCAAACAAGTTTGGAAACATTTTTTGCCCGTGATTTAAGTCTGCACATGCCACTGATTTCTGCAGCAATGGATACCGTTACTGAAAGTAAAGTTGCAAGAATCATGGCCCAAGAAGGCGGCCTTGGAATTATTCATAAAAATATGGATATCGAATCACAATCTCGAGAAGTTGAGCGTGTTAAAAAATATGAAAGTGGGATGATTACAGAACCCATAACACTTGAGCCCGATCGTTTGGTGAGTGATGCCCTTGATTTAATGAAACATTACAGCATCAGTGGAGTTCCTATAACCCGTGAAGGAATACTCGTAGGTATTTTAACCAATCGTGATCTGCGCTTTGAAACAAATGTGCATCAGCAGATTTCAATTGTAATGACAAAAGATAATCTTATCACAGCTCCTGAAGGAACCACTCTTGATCAAGCTCGTGAAATTTTACAAAAATACCGTATTGAAAAACTTCCTATCGTAAATAAAACAGGAAAACTCTGTGGTTTAATTACTATTAAAGATATCGAAAAAGCCCGTGCATTTCCTAACGCAAGTAAAGACCGTAGGGGGCGACTTATCGTAGGTGCCGCAGTGAGTATTGGAGAAGATGCCCGTCAGCGTAGTGAAGCGCTCATTGCTTCGGGATGTGATGTCTTAGTTATTGATACAGCACATGGGCATTCAAAAAATGTTTTAGAAACAGTGAAGTGGGCAAAAAGTCAGTTTAAAGATGCAATCATTGTTGGTGGAAACGTAGCCACTGGTGAAGGTACACAAGCGCTTTATGATGCAGGCGCTGATGTCGTAAAAGTAGGAATTGGCCCTGGAAGTATTTGCACAACACGGGTAGTTGCAGGCGTTGGTGTGCCTCAAGTCACAGCGATTATGGATTGTGCAGTTGTGGCTAAGAAAAATAAAAAAACTATTATTGCAGATGGTGGAGTTAAGTTCTCAGGTGATGTGACAAAAGCATTAGCACTTGGAGCAAACACGGTCATGGTGGGTAATGCCATCGCAGGAACCGATGAAAGCCCAGGGGAGACAATTTTATATCAAGGTCGAACATATAAAGTATATCGCGGCATGGGAAGCCTTGGTGCAATGAAACGTGGCAGTCGTGATCGTTATTTTCAAGATACAGTTGAGCACGATGATAAACTTGTTCCAGAAGGTATTGAAGGAAAAGTTCCTTACAAAGGGGCCCTTAGTTCAATATTGCATCAACTCTTAGGCGGTGTTCGAAGTGGAATGGGTTATTTGGGTGCATCAGGGATTGAAGATTTACAGAAAAAAGCGAAGTTCGTAAAAATCTCACCACAGGGCCTCAGAGAATCCCATGTTCATGATGTCATCATCACAAAAGAAGCTCCAAATTATAGGCTAGAATAATGTCAATCACGGGGGGAATTGTTGTTTTAGATTTTGGCTCTCAGTTCACTCAACTGATTGCTAGGCGAATTCGTGAGCTTGGCGTTTATAGTGAAATCATTCCATTTAATTCTTCTATAGATGAAATTAAAAAAAGAAAACCAGTCGGCATTGTTTTAAGTGGTGGCCCCTCAAGTGTTTATGATCAGGGTGCGCCTCAGCGTAATGATATTCGTGACCTCCTTGATTATGCACCTGTGCTTGGAATTTGTTACGGTATGCAACTTTTTGCGCACGGTTTAGGTGGTAAAGTTGAATCAAGTAAATTGCGTGAATACGGCCGTATGACAATTCAATGGATAAAAGATAAAACCAATCAAGTTGTTTGGATGAGTCATGGTGATCTTGTAACAGGTTTGCCCGAAGGTACTGAAGGGTTAGCTAAATCAAGTTCAGGTCATTGGGCGGCAATTGAAAATAAAGTTATTGGAAAAGGTTTTACAGGGCTTCAATTTCATCCTGAAGTAACACATACCGAAAATGGTAAAGAGATTATTCGTAAATTTGTATTTGAAAAATGTAATGCCAAAATAAATTGGCAGGGCGATCAGTTAGTTTCGCATTTAGTAAATGGCATTAAAGAAAAAGTTGGGCCAAAAGATAATGTGCTTTGTGCCCTCAGTGGTGGGGTTGATTCGACAGTAACGGCGAGTCTTCTGATTCGTGCCCTGGGTAAAGAGCGTGTTCAGTGTGTGTTTGTTGATACTGGGCTGATGCGCCATCTTGAGGCTGAGCAAGTTGTCAAAGCTTATAAAGAAATGGATTTGCCTGTTAAAGCGGTTTTTGCAGAAAACGAATTTATTGGGCAGCTTAATAATATTGAGGATCCTGAACAAAAAAGAAAAATTATAGGGCGAGTATTTATTGAAGTTTTTGATAACGCAACTAAGAGTTTTCCATGTCAGTTTTTAGCCCAAGGGACTCTTTACCCGGATGTCATTGAGAGTGTGAATATTCATGGTCAAAGTGTGACAATAAAAAGTCATCACAATGTTGGTGGATTACCTGCGCATATGAAACTTAAACTTGTCGAACCACTTAGAGAACTTTTTAAAGATGAAGTGAGAGCTTTAGGAAGAGAACTTGGTGTAAAACCAGAGCTATTGAATCGACATCCGTTTCCTGGGCCCGGGCTTGCGATTAGACTTATTGGCCCAATTAATAAAGATGATTTAAGTCTTTTACGAATGGCGGATCACATATTTACTGATGAGCTTAAAGTATCTGGTCTCTATGATCAAATCTGGCAAGCGTTTGTGGTTTTATTACCTGTCAAAACAGTTGGTGTGATGGGTGATAATCGTACCTATGAAAAAGTTGCTGCATTAAGAGCCGTTACATCTATAGACGGAATGACTGCCGATTGGTTTGGATTTGATACAAAATTTTTAGCCAAAGTCAGTAATCGCATTACCAATGAAGTCAGAGGTATTAACCGTGTAGTTTACGATATTTCCAGTAAGCCGCCTGCAACAATAGAGTGGGAGTAAACGAGCTCGGTGAGTAATTTAAGTTTTGTACACCTTCATTTACATACACAGTACAGCCTTTTAGAAAGTTCTATTACGGCCGAAGCGCTCATGAGTAAGGCTAGTGAAAATGGCATGAACTCAGTTGCTATGACTGATTATGGAAATATGTTTGGTGCCATTGAGTTTTATTTAGAGGCAAAGAAAAACGGAATTAAACCCATCATTGGCTGTGAAGTAAATCTTGCTCCCTATGGTCGGCATTTTAAAGGAACAACTACCCCCCAAGGGGCTCGGATACAAAATCCTCAAGCGACAACAAAACTTGTGTTGCTCGCAATAAATATGCAGGGGTATCACAATTTATGCGCCATTGTGAGTCGTGGATACACCGAAGGGTTTTATTATAAACCACGTGTAGATTATGAAGTCCTAAAAGAATTTAGCGAAGGTCTAATTGCTCTAAGCTCTTCGATACTTGGTGATGTGCCCCAGGCTTTTTTCAATGGTGGGAGTGAAAAGGGCTTAGAGAAAATTTTATTTTATAAAGAAATTTACTCAGATCGATTTTATTTAGAACTACAGCGAACAGGTTCGCCTAATCAAGAAAACCTAAATAAATTTTTAATCGATGCTTCTCAAAAAACGGGTGTTCCAGTTGTCGCATCTGCTGAACCTCATTATCTCACACGAGATGAATCTTTTGCTCAGGAAATACTTCTTTGCATTCAAGCGGGTAAAACTTTATTAGATGATCGTAGGCCAAAACTTCCAAGTGACCAATTCTATTTTAAATCTAGTGAAGAAATGCGTGAACTCTTTAAAGATATTCCTGAAGCCTGTGATCGAACTTTAGAGATAGCTGAGCGTTGTGATCTTGAATTTAAGTTTGCTGATGAAAAAGGAAATACAATTTATCATCTGCCTACATTTCCGGTAGAAATTGGGCAAACCATCGGTGAAGAAATAAGAATTTTATCTGAACGAGGGCTTGAGCAAAGATTTCAAGAAGCCATACTTCGCGAAGAGGTTATTTCTGATGAACTAAAACCAAATTATCATGCACGCTTAAAATATGAACTCGATGTTATTAATCGTATGGGTTTTAACGGTTATTTCTTGATTGTTCAAGATTTTATCCGTTTTGCAAAAGATAATGGAATTCCCGTTGGCCCAGGGCGGGGGTCGGGTGCGGGTTCGCTAGTGGCTTATTGTCTACTGATCACGGATCTAGATCCATTAAGATACAATCTACTATTTGAAAGATTTTTAAATCCAGAGCGCGTAAGTATGCCTGACTTTGATATCGACTTTTGCCATGAGCGGCGAGGGGAAGTCATTAACTACGTAACTAAAAAATATGGCACCCAATCGGTAGCGCAAATTATTACTTTCGGAAAACTTCAAGCCCGTGCGGCTATTCGTGATGTCGGTCGTGCCATGGGTATTAGTTATAATGAAGTGGATTTTATCGCAAAGCTTGTTCCTGATAAACTTGGAATTTCACTTCAAGAAGCAATTGATATGGAGCCCCGCTTTAAAGAAACAGCGGAGAGTGATCCTAAAATCGACAGTCTTTTAAAAACCGCATTAAAACTTGAAGGCCTTACGCGCCACGCTTCTATTCACGCAGCTGGTGTTATTATTTCTGATCGACCCCTTATTGAACATTGCCCTTTATATAAAGGCAACGAAGGCGAAACAGTTATTCAGTATGATATGATTCATGCTGAAAAAATTGGGCTCATCAAATTTGACTTTTTAGGTTTAAAAACTCTTACGATGATTGATAATGCCATTAAGTTTATTAAACTAAATAGACAAGATGATCCCCATGCGCAAAGTGTTTCAACAAAAACAATAAATCTTAGTGATCCTAAAATATATGGCCTTCTTTCATCGGGTGATACCGTAGGTGTTTTTCAATTTGAAGGTGATGGTATCAGTGATTTAATTAGAAAATTTAAACCCAATTGTTTTGAAGATATTACGGCTATTAATGCTCTTTATCGACCGGGCCCAATGAATATGCTCGATGAGTATGTGGCAAGAAAACACGGCAAGATTAAAGTTACTTATTTGTTCCCACAACTTGAAGAAATTCTTAAAGAAACTTATGGCATTATTGTTTATCAAGAGCAGGTTCAACTCATAGCTTCACGCTTAGCTAATTATACATTAGGTGAAGCTGATATACTTCGTCGCGCTATGGGTAAGAAAAAGCCAGCTGAGATGGCAAAGCAAAAAGAAAGATTTCTCAAAGGGGCTGAATCTAATAAGCTTAATCCTAAAAAAGCGGGCGAGCTTTTTGATTTGATGGCGAAATTCGCTGAGTATGGATTTAATAAAAGTCATGCTGCTGCTTATTGTGTAGTCGCAGCGCAAACCGCTTATCTTAAGGCTTATTACCCAGTAGAATTTTACGCCTCTCTTATAACAACAGAGATGGGTGATACTGATAAAATTGTAAAATACATTCGTGATGCCAATGAACACGGCATCATTGTTCGTGGCCCTGATATAAATTCATCTGGCTATAACTTTACAGCAGTTGGGAATGAAATTGTATTTGGCCTTGGTGGGGTTAAGGGCATTGGTGAAGCTGCGGTTCAAGCACTTATTGAAGCAAGAGATAGTTTAGGGGGTAAGAAATTTGATTCGGTATTGCAGTTTTTTGAAACGGTTGATCTTAGACGTGTGAATAAAAAGGTGGTTGAGTGTTTGATCAAAGCGGGCGGGTTTGATTTGTTATTTTCAAATAGAGCCCAACTTTTTAATGGATTTGAAAATTTTCTCGATGTTGCTGAAAGCACTCGGCGCGATAAAGAATTAGGTCAGGTGAGTTTGTTTGCTGTTTCTGAAGAAGAAAGTCAAAAGAAAGTTGAGCTTCCATTTATTGAAGATTGGCATCGCAGTCAAAAATTGGCTTTTGAAAAAGATGTACTTGGGTTTTATATTAGTGATCATCCGTTAAGTGGTTTTGAAAATGTTCTCAAAAATCATGTTAATTGTTTAATTATAGGTCTTGTTGATCAAGCTGTTAAGAAAAAAGTCACTTTAGGTGGCATCGTCAGTGGGCTTAAAGAATTCATTACTAAAAAAGGTTCGCGAATGGCTTTTGCAACTCTTGAAGATCAAACGGGAGTCGTGGAACTTGTTATATTTCCGGAGGCATTTTTAAAATACCAACATTTGCTTAAAGAAGTGCAGCCGTTAATCATCACCGGGCAACACGAGCGTGAAGGGGATACAAGTAAAATTCTAGTAGATAATATTCTTACTATTTCAGGTTTAGCCTCCAAAGCGCGTGAACTTGTTGTGAGGCTTGATGTGAGATATAATAAAGAATCTGATATAAAAAAATTAGCTGAAGTTTTTAAACGTCATCAAGGAGAAATGCCAAGTCGTATTGAAGTTTTTCTTTCTGAGATGAAACAAAATGTCAGTTTAGAATTAGGACCTGAGTATAATATTACTCCCACTGAGGCATTCTTTGAAGACTTGGAGCGTCAAATGGGCTCTAAGGGTCTTGCGACTCTGATTTAATTTAGCTACTCTTGGGTGTCTAACCTTTGGGGGTTTCATCATGAGTTTTGTTCTGGGATTTTTCAGTTGTTTTTTTGCCTTAACACTAGCCTTTGCCGCAGAAGATATCATTCAACTTAATAGTGAAGGTTCAAGTCCTAGCGAAGTTCCTGCAAAAGCTCAAGCTGATGCACTCAAAGATGCCCTCAACAAAGGCAGCATTCAAGTTATCACAGGCCTCATAGGTGAATCAAAATTAGAAAAAAATATGCCCCTGATAAGAAGTAAGATCTTGGTGCAAACTCAAAAATTCATTCAATTTTATAAAGCGGCTGACGCGGTTAAAAAAAATAACGATACCGTGGTTTATGTAAACATGAAAATTTCAGTTTCTAGTCTCAGAGATTTACTAGCGGCAGAAGGAATGCTCTATCAAAGTGAAGGCCCTGCTACAGTATTACCACTTATTAAAATATCTGAGAGACGTGATGGTGCTAGGCAATTTCGTTGGTGGATGGAAGAAGCAAATTCAACAAATACATTTTTAAGAGATCAAACACGTCTATTTATAGCCCAGTTTGAAAGTGTTTTTAGAGCTAAGAATTTTTATATTGTTGATCCAGTAACTCAGCACTATGTGCAATGGATGCCTGAGCCATACATGAGAGATCCTGTCAGCATAAATGATATTTTATGGATGGGAGACTTTTTTAAAGCTCAAATGGTCATACAAGGTGATGCGGTTTTAGAGCCCCTGGATGGAAACGTCGTAAAAGCTACAATTAAACTTGTGGCATATCATACAAGTAACGGACGTGTGGTTGGAGAAATTAGTCGATCTTTTGAAAGTACACCGGGTGAGTGGGAGTTAGTTTCGCAACAACTTTTAAGAAAAGCATTTGGCGAGGTGATTCGAGATCTATCAACCCAAGTGTTTGAAGAATGGACTCGAGGTACTTTTGGTGCAAGTTTGTTAAAACTCTCACTTAAGGGTTCTATGAATTACCAAGATTTAGAAAATTTTAAAAAACAAATGGCCACAAAGATTACTGACATTAAAAAGATAATTGAGCGTAAATTAGAAAAAGGGCAAGCCACATTTGAAGTTGATGCCTCAGGTGGTATTGCCGGCCTGGTAAAGCGTCTTGAAAACACTGCTTTTGATGGGTTTAAACTTTCAGTAACGGGTATTGAAAATGATGAAGTCCTCCTGCGCTGGTCTAAGGTCGCGGGCAGGTAATTTTTTAACTCTTTTCATAGAATTTCAGATCAGCTAAAATTATAGCTATGACAAGTCACAATTATTCAAAACGCATTGCTTTGATTTTTTTGTCCCTGGCTTTTATTCAAGCATGTGTGACGTCACCAAATCGCCGTACTGATGAAGGTGATGCAAGCATGCGACAAAAGCTTGGAAGACTTCGTGGTGAAGGCCCGCGCAAAAGAATCTTACTTCTTCCCTTTATCAATGATTCAATCGAAAAAGATCCAGCTGTAGCAAGAACCGCCCGTGAAGCACTTCTTGCGGGTCTTCGCATTACTGATAACTTTGTTATTTTAGATAATAACGATGTACCAAAAGATCTTAAACAGTTTAGAAAAGATAATGGCTATGACATGGAAGAAATCGCAAAAGTCGCAGCCGATTTAGGAGTTGTTGCCATTGTTGAGGGGCGAATTTTAGTTATTAAAGCTCACAGATCAGGTGATGACGTTGGTTTGATTCGATCTGTGAAAGCCGAAGTACAATCAACAGTTGGTATTAGAGTGTTTTCAGCAGCAAATCATAAAGAAATGCTCAATGAAGTAAGATCTGCTACGAGTGAAGCTAAAAGTCATCGAGTTCTTTCCAATGGTAAAGAATCACTTACGGCGGATCCTGATCTTATTCGCGCATCACTTGTCTCAGCATTTCAGGGCATGATTTTACCAATCACCAAAGCAGTTGATAAACTTAATTGGAATGGAAAAGTCGCTCTCGTTAGTGGTGATCGCATATATCTTAATGCGGGTAGACTCACGGGGCTTAATGTAGGTGATATTTTAAGGGTCAATGAAGATGGTGATTCAGTTTATGATCCAGACACAGGTGTTTTTATTGGGCGGGCCCCAGGGCATATGAAGGGGACACTTGAAGTAATTAGTTATTTTGGCAAAGATGGTTCGATAACTGTTATTCATTCTGGATCTGGGTTTAAAGAAAACGATCGCGTAGAGCTTTATTAATTACGGAACATAATTAACATCTAAATTTATAGTACCGCGTTCAACTACTGTAGCGCAGTCTTTCTCAGCTGAATCAACACAACCGTAAGCCGTATATTCAATATAATTTCTGTTGCCAGTCACTTTCATATGAAGTGCAGTCTTGTTATGACTAATAAGTAAATAAGAGCGTGAACCACTGCCTTCAACACTTGTGTGACCAGAACTGCAAGTTTGGCGATTTAATTTTAGCTCCCATTTTACGTGATGATATCCGCTAGATGGGTTGATTGTTTGAAGATGAACTTGACTCTTCCAATCACCTTTGAAATCTAGAGTTGACCACTGGCGATTTTCTACGCCAACAATTGCTGTGTTGTTAGGATCTGGGCAAATAGATTGAGTAGTAACCTGACTTTTTTCTTCTTTGCATGTGGCACTGGAGAGATCAAACTCTTTACAGTTGCTACAAGAAATCTGAAATGTAGAAATAATAATAATAATAAATAATATTTTAGCCAAAAAACGTCTCTGATAATTCATGGGTTCATTATAACCATTTTTATGAGATCTGCCAGCATCTTAAAGAAAAAATTATTCGCCTGACTTGAAATTCGATATTTAACTGACTGTTACTCATACAGATAAAAAATTCTTGTCCTTGTCTAGAATTAAGACGGGTAATGGTTACCATCGATTTAGAGCACATTAAATATTATACTTAAGTCATTAATATCACTAGTGCGCTTCATACTTTGAGTGTGCGTTTATTTTTTGGGAGTAACAAATGAAGTCCGTTATGCTGAGTTCTCTTTTATTCATTGCCCTGGGTACATCGGGTTGTCAAAATGCTGGTGTTCAAAGTGGTGATGCACCTCGAATAGATCAATATGGTTCACATGGTGTTTTCACACCCACACGTAATTATCTTACCAAAGATGATCGTAAAGGTTCTTTATTTAAGGGGTATTTTACTAGCGGTTGTGAACGTGTCACTGAAGATAGCCCTATCGATTCATTTGATGTTCGAGTTACTGCAGGTATGAAATATAATCAGTTAGAGCGAATTTTATCATCTGATCAAAAAATTCAATCATATGAAACAATGTTTGTGGTTGAAGAAGCTATTGGTCAGAACAGTTGGCGCGGTAAAGGTGTTGTGCTTTCATCAAGCCTTGCTGGATTACCTGTCAATACTGAATTTCAACGTCAGAGTAGTATCAGATCATATTCTTCAAATAATCTTATTGGCGAATCAGTGAGTAATAATTCTATTTCATGGACTGAAGGCATTGTCATAGTAAAACCAGAAAGTGTTAAACCTGAAAATGCAAAACCTGATACAATCACACAACCTGAAAATGCAGCCGGTTTAAATACAAAGTCAGCTGGAGAATTGCCAAGTCTTTTAAGTACTGTGGGAGGCCCAACATGTAAAGCCGTAATGCCTCAAATGAAGTATTCAGAAGATGATGATAATGAATATACAGAAGCTGATTCACTGCAATATCAACAAATTCGTGCTTATAATAAAGAACACCACAAGGTAGTTTACCAAGATGGTACATATCAATTTGCAAATGGTCAGGTTGTTTTAGCACGTAGAAAACTTGATCTTTATACGAATGTTCCATTGAATTGTAATGGAAGTAGTGTGGGTACTGGCAACATCGTAAGAGTGAGAATAACCTCAAATGAGATTGCTTCAGTGAGTAAGCGATTTTGTGGCGGTACTGAAATATTTAAAAGAGATTTAAGTATTGTTGCAAAAGGGCCCACCGATAGAAGCCCAATATTAAGCGATTTGAGCAGTGAGATGCTTTCATTTACGAAGTAATAGAACTTGTAAAATTATGATGCTTTTAAAACTCCAGATAACCAGTTTGGAGTTTTTTTTTGCCTTCTTGAGCATTGAAGTATACTCTTTTTAAATATGTTAAATGAGTTAGATCAGATCACTATTCAATGGCTTGGGCTTATGGATTACGAGGTAGCCCTAGAGGCTCAAATACGGGCTGCAGAGCGTGTGCGTGCGGGCAGTGTGCCCTGTGTTATGGCGCTTCATCATCATGCTGTGGTGACTTTAGGTAAAAGAGGTCAAGCACTGTCTGATCTCCTGGTTTCATTAGAAACTATGCGTGAAAAAAACATTAGAATCGTAGCAACTGACCGTGGCGGTCAAGCCACTTTCCATAATCCAGGACAATTGGTTTTGTACCCAATTTTACCACTGGCTCAATGGGGTTTTGGTGTTCGAGATTATGTTGAATGTTTGGAGCGCGCGACAGCTTATTTTTGTGCAGAATTTGGTATCGAAGTTACCCGCGGTTATGAACCTGGTCTTTGGGTTGATGGTAAAAAAACAGCAGCCTTTGGAATTCGAATTGATCGTGGCGTGAGTATGCACGGAGTATCTATAAACTTGTTTAATGATTTAGAATATTTTTCACTTATCAGGCAGTGTGGGCAGTCAGTTACTGCTACTAATTTGAGTCAAGAAATGTCAAAGTTTATGCCTGAAATTCCCGCTTGGGATATGACTGCTTGTGCAAATCTTTGGCTCGATCATTTTAAAGCTCAAGTCAAAGCGTTGATTGATAATAAAAATTTACCTGAATATGAAGTGCAAACCACAGTACCTGAAGTGGTAAACCAATTTTCTCAAGCCATGAAAGAAGCGTTACAAGCTGAGGCTCTATTTGAAGACACGCCTAGTCTGGTAGAACTTGAGAATGTCATAGAAAAAACTCCAGAAATCGAGTCTTGACGAAGCCCCATAAAAGCCATTACAACAAATGCTTTTAGCCTTTACGCGCGTAGCTCAGTTGGTTAGAGCGCCACCTTGACATGGTGGAGGTCGTTGGTTCGAGCCCAATCGTGCGTACCATTTTAATTTCGAAAAATTTAACTTTTCAATTTATATAAGAATTAAAGAAATTGCTGAGGAATCAATTTATCTTTAGTTTTCGCTTCAGCATAGCAAAATGCTTGCTCAAGCTACATTGTCGCCTCTTGTAACATGTGAGGTTGGCGTACGGTCTTGATCAGGGGCGAGCGCTGTGCTCGAACCGATGACTGGAAGTCGCGATGGAATGGTAACGGGAGCGCAAGGTTGACCCGACGATCTCTAAGTTTGAGGATGCTCACGCTCTACTATTGCGTTTTCCAAGGTTCCCCGGTTTTTTACGGAGTTTTATCTGAAATATGACAAAAACCGTCTATCTAAAGACTTCCAGGACGGAAAACTTTCCAAGGAAGGAGAAGCTTTCAAGAAGAATGCTTCAAAATTAGATTCCCAAAAGTGACGTCGAGAAAGAA
>JAWXAT010000051.1 GCA_034439615.1 Oligoflexia bacterium
GATGGAAGTTTTCTATTACTAAACCAAGATTTTTTTGAATCAGCAACGGGCGTTGATTCAAATCTTAGTCAAATTCAATCAAATAAAAAGAGATTTCATGATCTTCCCAAAATGTCATTTACAACGACCAATGATCTTATCGATGGGCACTTAAACGCAAAATTTGATGTAGTAACTTGCATGGAAGTTATAGAGCATTGTGCCCTGCCTGAAAGAGAACTCGTACTTAAAAACTTAAACGCACTTCTAAAACCAGGCGGACATGTTGTGATTTCAGTTCCAATTGAAATCGGACCCACATTACTTTTTAAGCAATTGTTTCGCCGCATAGCTGGATGGCGCGGCATTGGAGATTATAAATACATTGAACCCTATTCTATGAGTGAACTTATCAAAATGGTGATGGCAACCCAAAATACTGAGATAAATCGCCCGGTACATGAGCACGTTAACCCACCTGCTCCACCACTAAAACTTCATTCCCATAAAGGGTTTAACTGGCGCGCTTTAAAGAAGCGTCTCAACCAAGATTTCATCATCGATCAGACGTATTTCTCGCCTATTCCGATTAACCAAGGTCTTGTTAACAGTCAGGTTTTTTTCGTTTGCCGAAAACCTGACTCGACTCAGTAAGACTTCTGACAATCTCTGTTTTTTTCAAAATGCCAAAATCTGTGTAAAATGTTGATATTAAAGAGGAAAAGCAACATTTCGGCAACAATTTGGATGCTCGCCTAAAGCCTTGTATTCTTTGCGAAAGTTGCCGTAAGTATACAGAAAGTAAAGTAAATTGTTGGTTGAACCGATAGTAGAGAGGTATGGTTCAACAACATTTTATTCATTTTTTCATAGCATTCACATTAACCACGTTGGTTTGCCCAATAGTCATCATGGCGGCTCACCGCTTTATGGCATTGTCTCATATTGACGCAAGGCGACGTTCTACATCAAGAACCCCGCTACTTGGTGGCATTGCAATTGTTATCGCAAGTGCAGCAAGTATGAGTTTGTCGCAATCATCCCTTGGTTTTCACCTACTTTTAGTAAGCATCCCCGTACTTCTCATTGGCATCATAGATGACTTTAAAGAACTCTCAGCACGCCCTAAGTTTTTTGTACAAGTTTTAGCAGCTTCACTTTGGGTAACAACAATACCCAGAGGTGATTTGTTACTTGAACAAATAGGTCTTCCCCCATCAATTGCAATGTTGCTCTCAGCAGCTTGGATCATTGGAATTATTAACGCCATTAACTTCATTGATGGAATGGATGGCCTTGTTGCTGGAACTTTAACAATTGTTTTTATAATGCTGGCGATTCTCTTTAACGGAAATAGAGAGATGTCTATTGCCATGATTATTTTCGCAGGAACTTCACTTGGCTTTTTGTTTTTCAATTATCCGCCAGCAAAAATTTATCTTGGTGATAGCGGCAGCGGACTATTTGGTTTTGTTCTTGGAAGTGCCACAACGATTTTACAACCAAGCCTCAATGGTTCTTATGCCGTTTTGGTTCCGATGCTTTTATTAGCTTACCCACAGATTGATGCTGTTTTAGCAATAATGCGTAGACTCATCAATCAAAGGCCCATCTTTAAGGGCGATCATAGTCATCTTCATCACAAGCTCCAAAAAATTGGGTTTACAGTTCCTCAGTCGCCTTTCATCATCTACTCAGTTGTTATGTATTGTGCGATTGGTGCATATACCATTAACTCACTACCAATATTTCCAGCACTTCTAGTACTTGCAATAACTACCGGTGGATTAATTGGAGCACTTGCTTTAGTGTTTCTATGGGATAAAATTCTTGGTAGTCGCATCGCCCTTTATAATCACTCTGTAATTAATCAACAACTCTCACTTCAAAATAAAAGAACGGGAACGCTTAGATCGTTTCCAGGATTACTCATAAATTTAGCAAAAATTAGTAGTGAATTTCAGCGCTTCACCCCAACCATGACTCATAAATTTGCTGCAGATTTTTCAGCATTAGTGAAACAACATTTTCCAGAAGGATTATTTAAATCTGTAAATAACAATGGGATCATCATTTATTTTGAGCAACCTTTAGAAATAACTGAATCTTTTTTAAATGAATTTAAGAGTGCTCTAAAAACAATGTTTCGAGAATATCAAGTACTTGAGAGCGAAGAAGAAACTCTCAGTGATACAGTTGTATGCTTATCAAATAATATCACACGAGGAACTGGCGAATTAGATGAAGTTGCCAAGCTTCCAGTTAAGCGAGCTGCATAATGAAAACTGTCGCCCTTAACTCTTCTTCATATTTTAATAAAAGCATTTTACAAATTTCAATTTTCAATATTCTTGTTATTACCGGAACGATTTTTTTATTTTCGCTGGTATCACTACCGGCAATTTTATTTATTCCATTTTGCGTATCAGCATTAACACTTTTTTTAGGGCCTTTTAAAGCAGCACCCGCGATCATTTTAACTTATGTTGGATTTGATGGAATGCTTAAAATTCTATCTGGATACAACCCAGTAATCCACGTTGCCTCAGATCTACTCGTGGTTTTATTATGCATACGCTGGCTGATATTCGTCGCTTTTTCACGCTCCTCATTAAATTTCAAGCTTCCACCATTTTGGGTGTTTTTTCTTATACACGCAATGTGGGTTTCACTTGAAATTTTAAATCCATACGGAATAGGTCTCGTACCAGGTATCGCTGCTTATAAAATATATGCATCATTTTTAACACTCTACTTTTTTACTTACTCATTTTTTGATAAAGTTTCAGACCTCAGAAGTATGTTTGTATTAGCCATTATTATTCTCACCGTAGAGTCAATACTTTCGATCTACCAATTTAACTTAGGTGCAAGCTCAGTCTTAGCACTAAGCCCTAATTATGCAAAACCTATGAACGATATTTTTGTTGGTAAACAGTTCCGCCCTTTCGGTACAGCTGCTACTCCAGGCGGAGCCTCTACTTGGTTATTTCTAAGCACTCCGCTTGTAGTGGCTTTTACAAGTATGGATAAAAAAATGTTTAAAAAAATAGTGCTTATTGCACTTATTATCGTAGTAATTTACGCCCTTTTTGTATGTCAAATTAGATCTGCGATGCTTAAAGCCGTAGCTGGTAGTATTGCAGCTTATATTGTGATCTTTTGGAGAAAACCCGTTCGATTATTTGCTGGAGCACTCGTTGGCGGACTTTTTTATTTATCATTTCAATTAATACTTACTATCGATGACCCGCAGATGAAAACTGCTCAAGCGCGGTATGAGGCTATCAACAGTATCAGGTCTATTACTTCTTCGCGTGGACATGGAGTTGTAGAGAATATTCTCTATATTTGGGAAAATGCTCCATTTGGAATTGGACTATCTCGAACAGGTGCAGCGGCAAAAGTATTTGAAGAAAAAATTTCATCAAACCCCTATTTTGGTGTTGAGTGGATGTTCGCCGATAATTTATACAAGGCCTTCCGAGAATACTGCGGTTTTTAAAACCAGGCACGCCAAAGAAAACGGAATAAAAACATCTATGAATATGCTAAAAATACGTAGAAAAATTGCAAAATTAAAATTTTATATTCTTGATAATTTATTAGATTTTTATTTTCAAATTGATACTAGTTCAAACAAAGAACTTATCGAATCAGCTGGCGAGCGTAATGGTTATGACCCCACTGATTGGCAGACATTTCCCAAGTTATTAAGACTTATAAATCCTGGCCCACATGATGTCTTATTAGATCTTGGTTGCGGTAAAGGCCGAATACTTTTGATGGCTTCTCGATTTTCATTTAAGAGAATTATTGGAGTAGATTACAATTCTGAGCTTTGTTTGATTGCTGAAAAAAATGTTAAATCTTATTCTAAACGATCAACTTGTAAAAATATTTCTGTGATTACAGAAGACATGATGAAATATTTAATCCCCGATGATGCTACAATTATGTATATTTATAATCCCCTTGAACAAAACCAGTTAAAAGGTGTGATGCAAAAAATAATGACTTCCATTCAGAAAAGTCCAAGGCCTTTTAAAATTATATTTGGCGCACCACCAGAATTTTCAGAAGAAATTTTTAAATACTCCAATGCAAAAAAAGAATTTTACGATATTGGCCGAAACTCAAAAACATACACGGTATTTTCAATAAATTCCTAATTAGGAAGGCAAGATAAAAATGAAAGTTTCATTTCGAAGAACTCTTAGAGCAATTTGGCGGCGTGTTTATTTCTTGATTCATCAACCTCTCTTTTGGGCACTTACAGTTTTTGGCCACGGCATTACACTCCTTAGCTCCATTCTTTTTTATTACCTAGAGAAAAATTATAACCCCGAGGTTCAATCATTTCTGGATTGCCTTTCTTGGAGCACCGGGCTCATGACAACAATTGGATATGGGGTGGTTGTCCCTGTGACGACACCTGGGAAGATTTTAAGTATTGGTATGATGCTCATTGGTTCACTTTTTCTTTGGTCTTATATGGCACTTTTTGTAAGAGCTCTTTTGACTCCTGATTTAGGTCACTTGGAGAAAGAAATGGATGAATTGGAAAGTGGACTTACCAAAATCAATAAAGCAATTCATCTCGATAATGAAACTGCGAATAAATTAATCCATTCAATTGAGAAACTTAATTCTAATTTGCATAAATTTAAGGACTATGAAGTCACAAGAAAATAAAGTAGCTGAAGTAGTCTTTATTAATGCTTCAGTTTAGTAGAGCTACTTTCAGATGCATGAAGCATTTTCTCGGTGTATGCAAGCGCTAGAGTTGAAAATAAAAACACGAGATGAATAATAACCTGCCACTTAATATGATCAGGATCCTTCTTAGTGATATCGATAAAGGATTTTAACAAATGAATACCAGAGATACCGACTAAGGCTCCTGCCAACTTTACCTTTAGAGTACCAGCGTTAATTTTTTCAAGCCAATCGGGTCGATCTTCATGTTTATCCAAATGAATGCGACTTACAAATGTTGCGTATCCACCGATGATAACCATAATGAGGAGGTTTAAGACCATCGTTATATCAACTAAAGTCAAAATACCTAACATTAGAACTTCTTCAGTGATTGAATTAACAGTTGCGCAGAGATGCACCAGCTCAGCCAAAAATTTGTAGGTGTAAAGTAGTGCTCCTACAATAAGGCCACCATAAATGGGCGCTTGTATCCAACGGCTTGCAAAAATCACTTGTTCAAAAATATTCTCAATGCGTTTCATAGTACCTCGACCTAAAATACTTTGAATGAAACTGATTTGTCTACTTGATTCACGCGGGTTAAGTACTAGGTATGTGCATTTAGGCAGATTGGTATATTGAAAAATAAATATAAGATTTGGGTAATGCTCTCTTTGTAAGCCAAAGATGATGTTCCTCAATGAAATCTCTCGAATCTCGGCCTCGAGCAACAACGGTGATGGGTTTTTCTTGAGCAATCTTTTTAAGATCAACGAGAGTCTTCTTAATGGCCTCTGATGTCCCGTAATCATATATAAAATAATAGTCTGCAGTGGCGGGTTGAAATTCCATGGAACTCAAATCTGCATGTTTAAATTTTACAAGGGGATGGCCAAGGCGATTTAGGCATCGCTTACTTTCTTTGACTCGTTCGCCAACATATTCGTATCCGATAAATTTAACTTTCGGATAGTGCCTCCCGACGACAAAACCCATGCGCCCGTAACCCGCGCCTAAATCAACAATTGTAGTACTTTGTTCGGGCTTAAGTAATGAAAGGATAGTTCTAATTTCGGTATACGGAGTAAGAAACCGCTTCGCTGCCAATCCAATCCATAATTCTTGTGTTTTTTCGTGAAAACCCGAAGCCTTTAACCGGCACCCGTCGCTGCGAAGTTTCTTTTCAACTTCTTCTATCTGCATGCCGAGATAGGCATCTACTTGGTCGGAATGAGCACGTACCCTTGCTTCAGTAATACTCTTGTCATCGCATCGCACGAGCGGAAAAGGATTTTTTGAACTAAATTTCAGCATTTAAAATCGTACTGCTCCCCGCGATAAGTTGCAAGACTTGAAGACTCCTGTATAGAGGTCCAAATATTTTGAGTCATTATAAATCTGGCATACTTTCTGCTCTACTAGGAGTGACTTTAAAATAAAAACGATCAAGGAGTTTTAAATGAGAAGTTTGTTACTTTTTTTCGTGGCTTTGTCGATTAATTCTACAGCCCAGGCTGTGGAGATTCAGGTTCCCAGTAATAACACCAGCATTATGAGTTTTTTAATGGCAAATCCTGCTGCTCAAAATATCCCACTGTCTATCCAATTAACCTACGGTGTAGTTGTAAAAGTAATCTCGATATCATATTCGCAGTGTGCACAGGGCTCTGAGACGTCCATGAGTATTCAAGCTGTTGATTCTCAGGAAAAGAAAATTATTAACGTGAAAAATATTTCAATTCCTTGCCCAAAGTAAGTCCGAACTAAAACACCAGTAATCAAGGAAAAAGGTAACTGTGGAAAATGACGATACACCTAAAATGCAATCAACAGCCATCTTACTTGATCGAAATAAAAAAGTAATTGTTGATCTTTGGGCGTCAATAGCAAAAGAACAATTTCCCGCAGCTCAAAGTCAAAGTAAACCAGCCCTCCTGAATGCTCTTCCTCAATTGATAGATCAAATAATTAATGCCCTTTCTCTAGTTGGTTTTTCCACAGACGAACGAAAAGATATCTCCAAAGAACATGGTCAACAGCGAGCGGCACTAGGCGATTACACTCTCAAGCAAGTATTAGCCGAAATGAGAATTTTACGAGAAACAATGTTTGAGATTTTAGAAAAAGTCGGAGGCCCACTAAATCAGCGTGATCGGGATATAATTCTAGATTCCATTGAAAGAGGGATTGTCATAACTGGTGCTGAGTTTATGAAAATTCAGATTAATGAAAAAGATCAGGAACTTGCTGAGAAAACCGAAGTCGTCAAACAAGTTGAATCTGATCTTTATGAATCACTCACCACAATCGAGAAACTTGAATCTGAACAACGGTTAAGAGATTTATTTGTGGCAACACTTACACACGATTTAAAAAATCCGCTGACAGCCGCAAAAATGAGTTCTCAGATTTTACTCCGCAATTTAGGAAATACAGATGACGTAAATAAATTGGCATCGAGAATTTTGAGTAATATTGTGCGAGTAGATACCATGATAGATTCTTTACTAGATACAAATCAAATAAGGGCGGGCAAAAGCCTAACCATTGAGACGAAAGAATATGATCTTAGAAAACAGGTAACAGAACTTTTAGAATAATTTTCTCAAACTCAAACTGAAAAAAGATTTATTTTTAATCCTCCAGATCTTCCAATCAACTGCAAATTGGCTTACGGCAAAATTGGCAGGGCTTTGGAGAACTTACTAACCAACGCTGTTAAGCATGGAGAAGTGGGTCGCCCTATAACTGTGGCGGTCCAAGAATTAATGAATGAAATAAAAATTTCTGTTCATAATGAGGGAAAGCCTATACCAGTAGAAGAACAGAGTGCAGTTTTTGAGCCGTTTTTTAGATCAAAAACCGTCCGATTCGGAAAGCAAAAAGGTTGGGGATTAGGACTAACATTAGTTCAGGGAATTGTTGAAGCGCATGGTGGGAAAATTGAGTTAGTGAGTAATGCTGACTATGGAACGACCTTTTCAATTATATTTCCCAAGACGCCATAGGTTGAGAGCAGAATTAATTCTTTAGCACGATCATTTTCTATTTCATCCAACGCAGAAGAAAAATAGGCAGAAATTCTAAAGTTAAGATGAGGTGCCTCGCCGAAAGCTGTATAATTTAAATTACTTTCTAAAAATTTTCTTTACTTATTAAATATAATAACTTATTATATTTAATAAGTATGGAGCATCTTGATGTGGCAGGTTAAAATTCAGGATAAAGCTGCTCAAATATTTGAAAGCAGCGATTTAACAGAAGATGACAGGCTCGTAATTCAAACTTGGGCCCAAATAGTGGCCGAACACGGCCCTGATGAGCTTAAAAAGAAACCTTCTGTTTGGGCTGACCACCCTCTTTATGGAGAATGGGCAGAGCATCGGGCCTCTAGTTTTAGTTATAGCGGTCGAATCATCTACACGGTGAAAGACAGTATTATAACAGTGATTGTGGTGAGAATTACTACTGACCATGATTATAAAAAGAAAAAGGAGTAAAAT
The DNA here is from genome assembly GCA_034439615.1 of Oligoflexia bacterium. Classification (NCBI taxonomy): domain Bacteria; kingdom Pseudomonadati; phylum Bdellovibrionota; class Oligoflexia; species Oligoflexia bacterium. Next base: position 8,184 of record JAWXAT010000051.1, read on the forward strand.
ATGGCAACACGTCACTTTTTTAACCTTAAGTTACCCAAGGCAACACCTGGAAAAGTGATCAAAGCTTTTCGTACAAATTTTAATATCACTCAACAAGAGTTAGCTAAAGTCACCGGCATTGCTGAAACCAACTTAAGTGCCATTGAAAATGATAAAGTTGAAATCGGAGTTAAAAGAGCAGTCCTCATTGCAACTGCTTTAGGCATTAGCCCCTCAGGTCTTTTATTTCCAAACGGTTATGTGTCTTCATATGGAAAAGATATAAAAACTGTTCAAGCAGCTGCTGCCAAGATGATGGCGAAGAAAAAAGTAGGCTGATCAAAACAGCTATAGACTTATGTTGAGTGAATAACCATCCCCTTTCTCGACTCATGACGATCAGAATGAGATTTCGAAAAACGTCTCATCCTGGACTCAAGTAATAATCTCAAGACCCGATAAACTTAGGTAGGATAATAACGTAAGGTGGCTTTTATGAAGGTAGCAAACAGTATGCGTTCTTTGCTTGCTCTAATGCTTTTGGTATCTGTGAGTGTAGCTTGTACAGGCAAAGGTAAGGCTCTAGGTGCTTCGTCGAAACCAACTCCGCTCGCAACTGCGACGCCGAGCCCTTCGGCCACAGCTACTCCGGTTCCTACAATTGAGCCAGAGCCAACCGGTTGTCTTAAAGAAATTCCATCTGAACCAGTTCCGATAGTAAACAACGCAAGCTGCACTCAAGGTTATGTTCGGGCCGAGTACAATGATGGGCGTAAAACCTACAAGCTCTGTGTTGCGAAATCGGCATGCGAAGTGGCTAAGCACGAGAACTTTCGCTGTCTCCCAGGCGACTATCCTGAAATTACCAAAGACTGTCACCCCTTGCCTGAGATGGTCGACTATGAAAATCGTTATCGTCACTGGGTAATCGATGAAGCTTCAGGTTTGGTCGACGACGGCGCTCGTGGCATGTACGATGCTCTCGGCCGCCGGGTCCTCAATGGGCGAGTGACAAATGACTGGGGTTGGACAGGAACTTGTGCTCCTAAAATTTGTCCTCCCAAACAAACGAACAAGCAGTGTGTGAATCCTGCTCCGCCACCTCTCCATCATATGCGCGTGGAAGCAAGTGGTCAGGGATCTGATGGCAAGTATCGTTTCGATTCTACGCCAATTGTTTGCGATGGACCTGTTGGAAGTCCGACGGCCAACTATTGCTCGACGGTTTGGAATGGAGAAAAAACTGGCTGCTGCCCCGTTCGTCGTAACAGTGATCCCCTTCGCAAAACATGCGATCTTGAGTTGACGGGTTCCAATACGCTTAATGGTGATGTTGGTCCTGTATGGAGCACCACATACGGTGGCGAAATCTTCCCGACTAGTAGCCCTTTCATGATTTATGTGGATTGGTTTAATCCCAACTACCCAGTTGATGTGTACTCTTGCGGAAACCGCATCGGCACAAAACCTGGCGTCTGTAACGGCATCCGACTGGGTCAGTAATCTTAAACGTTGATACCATTTTTGGTGTAAATTGATAATGCGGCACTGGGAGGTGGTCTTAGGAAAAAACACCTTATCTGATTCAGGAGAACCTTCTGTGGCTTTAAGAGCCTGATGCAATCGACGATTGAATGTCTTCAATGCCCTTGCAGCTAAAGTAGATAATCAGTAAAATTATTCATGCCAAAAAAGCCTCGAAAGAAAATTACAACGGTGAGGGAGCACCCCTTGCACGTTTCGGTGAGCGAAAAAAATCCAACGGGCTTAACTATAAGAGATCAACACTTACGGCGTCTTCAAGGCACTTATCTTGGTACCGATGAAATTGAATCTATTTTCAATAAATATGACCGAAAAGCTTTGATCTACCCAACTCCGAATAAATTAAATGAATATAAAAACGCTGATATGCATGATGAGCAGATCGCTGTATGGACAGATTATTTCAATAAAAAATTTAATATCAATCCGCCCCTAGATCCAAATGTAGTCAAAGCGTTGATAGCAAGTGAGTCTGGATTTCACAAAGATCCTCCGAACAATCCTGTAGCCATAGGCATAGCACAAATAACTAAACCTACATTAAAAATTCTTCAAGACCCTAAAGGTGAAACAAAAGATTTCATTTTCACTAAAATCCGGCAAAAAGATTTAAAAGATCCAAACATTGCCATCCCAATGGGAATTCGCTGGCTCTTTAGAAAAAGACAAACTGCAGAAAGTAAGTTGAAGCGCACGCCAAATGCAGAAGAAATTATTTTAGAATACAAAGGCCTGCTGAAAAGCACAACCACATATAAAGACAGTGCGCTTAAAAAGTTTAGGAACGAATATGCAAAACTCAAAAAGAAATAGATTTATATGCTTTTTTCTAGTTTCAATCTTGAGTGGGTGTACCACGCCTCCCTATAGAATTACAAAACAACAGGGTCGCAAAGTTGAGTTTAATGTTGCACCTGAAAGAATATTAATGGAGTGCGAAGAAATCAAGACTCATGAGGTGCTTTACGGATTTATGATCCATGTTCTAGATGAAGAAAACACAGTTTTGACCATGTCGCAGGGCAATCGACTCGGAAAAAAAACTTGTTTCGATGGGATTAAGAAAATAGAGAGAATCTTAAAAAGAGGGAAACACATCTATATCGGTGCTATCGGAGATTTTGAAGTTCCCCGTGTAAAAGAGGAATATAAATATACTTATCCAAAACTGGGAACATTTCATGGTAATGGAAGAGCTTTTGGATTTATGGCCATCGCAAATGAACATGGCGACTGTTACGATGCCTACTATGGCGATAAAATGCCGTGTCCACAAAGTGAATTTCCGATTAAGTGAGGCTAGTCCCATTTATTACCGTGCGATCTTAAACGCTACCTTTGGATTGATCTTCTCATTGTAAATAATGAGCTTATCAGTAGAGACCTTGTCAATTCGGTGGTTAACGATCTCGCTGACACGCGCTTGATCAATTTCTAGTAAATCCGCAAATTCAACCTGAGATAAATCTTTCTCAGACATATAGCGCACAAGGTTTTGGCAGAGATCCCAACGAAATTTTTCAACCGGAGATGAGCTAGGCCCTACCATCAAAGTGCCTTCAGCATTTTTAAGCTTTCGCTCCATCTCTTTTAATTTCTTCGCATTAGGGTAACGATAAACTCTTCGACTCATGATAATCAAATACCTAATCTTGCAATATATTGCAAGATTCAATATTTGATAACAAAACTACTCGCAGTATAGTGATTGAAAATCACATTCCTACATTTGAACATGCAAGCGTAATTTTTTTAAGGATTTTTAAGGTCGAATTTGAATGATTTCAATCTCTTGGAGCATTTCTGCGTGTTCAAAAATTGGTAGCGGGGAGAGGATTTGAACCTCTGACCTTCGGGTTATGAGCCCGACGAGCTACCAGGCTGCTCCACCCCGCGACAAGTTCGAATGAACCATTGAACCATTCCTTGTAGTTCAGCCCAGCCCTCTTCGTCAAGTGACTTTAGGTTCTAATGGCAAACTTTGGATGCTTTAAAGCGTCTTTTTCCATTTAATGCAGTCAAACAATGCTCATCCCTACCACAACCGATGACTGTTAAAGGCTGAGCCCCTTGTAATTTTTCAATGGCAGCGGGGTTTGAAACCACACTCCACTCCCCTTTTACTGCGATTTTTAACCACAGGCCTTCCATATCTGTTTGATAAAATAATTCTTTTCCACGCACATACCAGGGGCCGTCAATCATCGGGGTGCGCCATGTTTGAAACGGAACACCTTTTGAATCAAGCTCATCAATAGTAGCAAGTTCGATTCCGGAATCATCAATGGGAAGTTGCTTAAACTTACCCGAGGCTGTGTAGGCCTCAATAAATTGTTGTTTTTTAACCTGGGAAACAAAAACTAGATGCACCGAACCTGGGCACGCTTGTTTACAAGAATAAACCAGATCAAACGATTTAAATTTATCAAGGTTTATCCCAACAGGTAAGGGCAAGCCCTTATGATTTCTAAACTCTTCAATGGCATTCACAAACATTTTTGGTCGATCACGTAAGTACCGTGTATTAACAATGGCCCCTAATTCTTCTCGCAATGTTTTATATAAATCAGGCTCTTTACACCGACTAGCAAATGGTTTTTGCGCTTCTGATGTAATCACATTGCCAGATATTGCCCCAGCTCCAGCATCAACACCTGATTGAGGTGCAATTTCACCTACTGAAGTTGGTGATTCGACAATCACCGCACGATTTGGGTTTGTCTCTAGTTCTTTTATGCGAATAGATGAATAGATAATAGATGCCACAAGGATTATACATACTAGAGCTAGAATCCAAAACAGTTTTCGTGGGTTCATGAATTAGTTGTCTATGTTTTTTTCTGGATCAGCTTCAGAAGGCAGATACTCTTCAAAAATAGAGGCTGCTTCACTTGCAGTGCTTTCTGTCGTAGTAGCAGCAGCTGGCTTATCAAAAGCTGCAACTCCTGCATAATTTTTAAATGCAGTGAGTGCGTCTTCTTCTTCTACTACCACATCGGCGACAACTACCGCCACTTCTGCCTCTGCGGCGATGGCTGCTTTTGCTGCTGCTTCTAATCGAGCATCAAATTTTGCAAGCCACCTTGCATCTGAATCAAGAAGTGTTTCACCTATGATTTGTCGTTCGCGTAAATCTTGTGCTCGCTCATTTTCTTTTCGTTCTTTTTCGCGCTTTTTTTCTTGTTCAAAAAATTCCGAGCTCGTTGAAATCGTTGAGAGCTCTGTTGTGATGGTGAGAAGCTCACTCTCACTTTCAGAATAACTCTTGCCAATAGACAGAGCCATTTTATCAGTCAAATCACCAAGTGTTTCTTTTTCAGTTAAGTCTTCAAGTTCTCCAATACCCTCAGGGATGAGTTCATCAATTTCACTCAAAGTTGGAAGCTCTCGAATATTGCGAAGTCCAAAGAGTTCTAAAAAGTCTTTTGTGGTTCCATAGAGCATGGGTTTACCAGGAAGTTCAGATTTCCCAACAAAGCGTACAATGTTTTTTTCCATGAGTGCGCGCACGAGATGACCTGATTCAACGCCTCGAATTTGATCAACTTCTGACTTCACAACAGGTTGTTTGTAAGCAATGATACTTAATACTTCAAGTGCAGGACCCGAAAGTTTAAAGGGCCTTGCTTTGACCATTTTTCGCATCCAACCAGCATTATCAACCTTTGTGCGTAATTGATAACCACCCGCTACTTCTTCAAGACAAATGCCTCGATCACCACCGGCGTAATCAACTTGAAGTAATGCTAAAAGCTCGCGAATTTTTTGAGAATTAATATTTGTACCATGAAAAGTTCCTCGTAAATTTGCAACACTTAATGGGTTAGAAGCTGCAAACAACAAGCTTTCAATAACTGATTTGGCTTGTGTATCTTCAAGTTCATTAGGAAGAACAGGTAATTCTTCAGTATCACCATCTGTCACAGCTTCAAGTGCCTCAATGGCACCTTCTTTTGTGGCTTCGCCTAATTCAGCTTCCATTGCTCGAGCTGTTTCTGCAGCGTCAAGAATTTCTGTAATTTCGTTATTTGTTTTTTTAGCCATTAGATAAGCTCCCCTGCTTCTACAGCTTTTACTTCAGCATCGTTATCAAGCATCTCTTCTTGAATATGAGAGCTCGCTTCTTCACTCAAGCTTTCAAGTCTTAAGTCTTCTTCTGCTTTAAACATTAATTGATCGGCAGTTTGTGCTGCATTTGTAGAATCAAATTCTTGAACGCGATTAACAACATCACTGCTCACAACTTTAATGGTTTCAATGTAAATGGATGAAAACGCCTCTGTTTGGTAAACACGGGTAAAACTCATGCGGCAGAGTTCTAAAACACTTAAAAAAGTTATGAGCAATTCTTTTTTCGTAAATGTTTCACTTAATAAACTTCGAAGCTCAATGCGCTCACCAACTATAAACCGATGTTTAATTTCGATAAGACGTGCACTTATGCTCATGCCGCGACCATATACTTCGTGGGTCGTCTTAACGGCTTCTTTCATGAGTTGCCTAAAAGCAGCAATCAGAGCAAAAAGGCCTCGTTCATCTAAAATTATTTCGCTTTCAACTGTTGGCATGGGGTCTTTTGAACCACGAACCCAAAGATCACGATTCAACAGCGGACGTTTATAGAGTAATTTTCCGGCTTCTTTATACTTTTGATATTCAAGTAATTTTTGAACAAGCTCTTTTCGAGGATCATCTATGATTTCTTCACCTTGTTCATTGTATTGAGGAACAAGCATTCGACTCTTGATGTAAATCAGTGTTGCAGCCATGGCCACAAACTCACCGGCCACTTCAAGATTAAGCTCTTTCATGATCTGGATGTATTCAAGATATTGCTTAGTGATTTCATGAATTGGAATATCGCAAATATCTACTTCATTTTTTTTAATGAGGAACAACAATAAAGACAAAGGGCCTTCGAATGTTCCAATTTGAACCTGAAGACTCATTTCCACCCCAATTGGCTTTTAATTTCGCTCAATGTGTTTTGTCCTTCACGCTTAGCCTTTTGATTACCATCGCCAATGATTTCATCAACGTGGGACGGATTATTCAAGAGTTCTTTTCGCTTTGCCAGAGGTTCTTTCATGAATTCATTGATATGGCCACCAAGCGCCATTTTGCAATCAATGCAGCCGATTCCCGCGGTGCGACAGCCCGAACTGACATCTGACTTGGTTTTATCAGAACTAAAAAGCTTATGAAGCCCGTACACGGCACAAATTTCGGGGTTTCCTGGGTCAGTGCGTTTAACTCGGGCAGGATCCGTAGGCATAGGTTTTAGGATTTTTATAATATTCTCAGGTTCATCTAACAGAGCAATAACATTGCCGTAAGACTTACTCATTTTACGCCCATCAAGCCCTGGAACCGCAGGTGTCGACGTTAAAAGCGCTTCTGGCTCGGGGAGCTTGATTTTATACATATTATTAAACCGGCGCACAATTTCACGAGATAACTCAAGATGAGGAACCTGATCTTGCCCTACAGGTACTTTTGCACCCTTAAATATGGCAATGTCAGCTGTTTGAAGCACTGGATACATAAAACGGCCTAAATTATAGGCATCTTTTTGCTTTAATTCTTCAGCAGCATCTTTCCAGGTAGTGACTCGCTCAAGCCATCCCATGGGTGTGACCATGCAAAAGAGCATATGAAGCTCTAATAGTTCTGGAGCCATCTCACTTTGAACAAAGATAACCGATTTATTAGGATCAATTCCAAAAGCAAGCCAATCGGTAATAATCTCACGATTGAATTTTTTAAAAACTTGAGGATCTTTAAAACCATCAGTCAGTGCATGCCAATTCATTGCACCATAAAAGCACTGATAATCTTTTTGAAGTTCGACCCAATTACGAAGTGCGCCGAAGTAATTACCGATATGCAAACTTTGCGTTGTTCGCATCCCACTCATGACACGTGGCTTATTTAAGTAAGACATCTAAAGCGCACCAAACACACTCAGTGATCCGCGAAGCATGAACTGAGCTGTTTGAACAACTGGGGTATAAATAACAGTGGCAAGACCACCGGTCATAAATAATAAAAGTAATAAAATACTAAAAGTTGTTTGATGCTCTTCTAGTTTTTGGTTCACACGATCAGGTAAAAAGATCGCAAATATTTTACCACCATCTAGGGGGTGAATCGGGAGTAAATTAAAAAATGCTAAAGACAAATTTATTAATACAAATGTTTTTGAAAATTCAATGATGGCTTTAGCGAAAGTAGCAGTCTCAAAAAATCTAACTGTAATACCAAATGTAAATGCCGCGATAATCGCTAGAAGAATATTTGAACCAGGCCCTGCAAGGGCCACCCAAAACATTCCTACTTTAGGGTTTTTAAGATTATCGGCATTAACAGGTACTGGCTTTGCCCAACCAAAAAAGGGAGCTCCGGTTGTGATAGCGAGTATTGGTAAAATAATAGTGCCTAGCATATCGGCATGAGCAACTGGATTAAGTGTAAGTCTGCCCAGCATGCGAGCTGTGGGGTCGCCTAATTTATTTGCAACCCAACCATGCGCGTATTCATGAAAACAAAGTGCTAGGAGAAATGGGATTAAAAACATCCCCACCTTGACCAGCATGTCTATCACATTTAGGTTTGAGGCCACGTTTTAGCTACCTTATTGGTTGTTTATCGATGTTTCAGGTTTAACATTTGATGCCCCGCCAAAGCAAGTGATTGCTTGACTGTTCACTGACAAAGAATTCTAGTTATTTCATGAGCTTATTGAGGCTAGCCGGTATCCTCTCTGGGGTGTTATTTGGCATTCAAACTTTTGGTGATACGGGGAACTATAATTCCGTTCTCATAGGTGATCGCGCCGCCGGTATGGGTGGGGCGTTCACAGCTATGTCGGGTGATCCGTCTGCGTGCAGTTTTTATAACCCAGCGACTTTAGCACTCATTCCAGGCTACAGTTTTTCAGCCAGTGCGAGTCTTTACAATAAGTATGATACGTCTTTTTCTGATGCAGGGAATCTATCAGAATCAACGCTGAAACTTAATCGCGGATCATTTCAAGGTATTCCCGCCGCAGCAGGTTCAGCACTTGGGTTTAAGAAATTCTCAGTTGGATTATCAATTTTAACTCCCGAATATGACACATTCTCTGGTGACATCAGTCTAAACGCTCACCCCAATTCAAACACATTTATAAACTCAAAAGATCAAAGTCTTTGGGTGGGCGGAAATCTGGCTATTAATTTTACGGACAAGTTTTCAGCTGGAATGACTTTTTATTATACATCTCGGGATTATTTTAGATCTACAATCGACCAAACAGTGTCAGGCAATCACACAAAACTTTCTTTTGAAACCAAAGCCTTTACATCTAACAATGTGGTTTATGTTTTAGGCGGGCTTTATAAAATTACCCCACAATTTTGGATTGGCTCTAGTATGCGTTTGCCTTCAATTCAATTATCAGGAGATGGAAGTTATTATAAATCCATTCTAGATACCAGCGTAAGCGGAGTCCCGACAGTTTCAACTCGTAAAAACATTCCAAGCCAAACAACTATTCCCCATAAATTTTCGCTTGGGCTTTCATATTCAATACCTAAAAAATGGTCTATAGACGTAGATGCTTCTTTGTATGGAGCAAATACTTACCGAGATTTATTAGATCCTGTCGCTGGTGATCAAATTACTAACCAACAAGTTCTTAATTATGCCATCGGCGGGGAATATTATTTTGCTTCGTGGATCGCATTAAGAAGTGGGCTTTTTACAAACTTTTCAAGTCATCCCGATATCACCACAGGCCTTATTAGACAGGCTGATCATATTGATATGCTCGGTTTTTCAAGTAACCTTGCTATTTTTACTGGAAGCACATCTATTACTTTTGGCGGGTATTTCACTGGAGGCCACGGGCAATCAACTCAACAAGTAAATCAACAAATAATTGTCACACCCAAAGTTCAATATATTTATTCAATGCTTATTGCTTCTTCTTATGTATTTTGACTTCAGATTAATTTAAAAATTTTGCCACAGATATGAGCTTTGTTTTTTTAAAATAACTCGACACATACGGACACTTTGTTGTGAGTAAACACATCACAGGCTTTTTAATCACTTTTTGATAATCTGAAAACAGATAAAAATTCGCCTGACCTTTACTGATAATCAAATCAGAATGAAACAATGCATGATCAAGTTCAGGAGATTTTTCTTCCCACGAAATACCTAGTGTGTCAGGCCCCGCACAGATAATCATGTTGGCATATTTCTCCATATGCACGTAAGCCCCATCTTCAAGTGTTGCATCGCTGGTGATAGGGCCACCACGTAAAACACTGGTGACAAACCAACCACGTGTACGCATGTCGGCAATTAAAAGCCTATCAAATGCAATTTCTCCAACGTTATCATGAATAAAAAGTGCATGGGGCTGTGATTTTTTTAAACTAGATTTATATTTTTTAGGAACACTATTTAAAAAATTATAAAATTTCTTTGTGTCATTAATCACAAGCTCTTCTGCAACTTTATCGCGAACATGTTTTTCAATAATTTTTATAGGAACGTCATACCCAGTACCCACCGTTCTAAAATCAAGGTGATTACTAGCTATTACCCATTTTACAAGAGTCTCAAATTTAAAATGAGTGTCTTTTTTCTTTGAAAGTTCTTTTTGTAAAAGCCCTGAGAGTTTAAGACCTACGTCATTACAATTTTTTCTAAGCTGTTCAAAAGGCAAACGTTGTCCTGTGAGATGCTTAGCAATACGATGTACTTCGGTGATGAAAACACTAGGCAATGTGTTGAGATTGAAATTTTCAGAAAGATATTTCATACAGGCATTTATGACTTCAAGTTGTTTTTTCTCATCAACACCCATGAGGCGCACCGCACCTCCTATGTCGTCAACAATACATCCAGCGCAACCTTGTTCTGCTTTCACCCATGCTCCTTTGAGATAATAGATTCCCCCTAGACCATAGACTTGAATTCTTAATCCTGCCACGAAAAAATCCGATAAGTTATCAATGGCTGAGAATTATAAAAAATCTATTTTTGATAGTATCCATGGTTTTATCGGGATGACGCGCACCGAAGATCGGATTGTTGCGAGCCCCTACTTTCAACGACTACGCTGGATCAAACAACTCGGCTGGAGTCATTATATATTTCCAGGTGCAACACACACCCGCTTTGCCCATGCACTAGGTGCAATGCACATTATGGATAAAATTTTAAGAAGCATTGGCAAAGGTGTTGATGATGAAAAGCTTTATAATTTAAAAACGCGAGATTCAAAAACGATGTTTCATCGTAAAATGAGAATCGCAGCTATGCTTCATGATATTGGAACATTTCCATTTAGCCATTCAATCGAAGCCGGCTATATTAAATATAATCGCAAACAAATAGCACTTGGCAAAAAAATAACCCCAGCTAATCATGAAGAACTTGGTCGACATATTATCACTAACACCGATTTTGCATCAGGAATCACACACATTTTAAAAGCAGATGGCTTTGACCCTAATGAAATCGCACAAATTATTAATGGTCATTCAGATGATCCACTAGCGAATCAACTTATTCACTCGGATATTGATGCTGATCGAATGGATTATCTCTTAAGAGATTCTCATTATACGGGCGTAAAATATGGCGTGTTTGACGTTGATTACTTAATTGCAAACATGCGTGTGTGCAAACAAGGTAAAAACGAAGTTTTAGCTGTGAATGAAAGTGCATTGATGGCGGTGGAGTATTTTTTAATCTGTCGTTATTCGTGGTACACGCAGATTATTCATGAAGGCACTGCTTATCAATTTGATCTCCTTGCAGAACGCATTGCTGAATTTTTTATTGAAACGGGTCTAGCCTATTCTTTTGAAGAAATAAAAAACTTAGTGAGTAAAAATCCAAAAGCTTTTTTTGGTTTTAATGACAGTTATTTTACGTCAAAACTTCATGAAGCTCTTGAACACGGCGTAAAAGGTGCTCACAAAATTTCTGCCATGATTGAAGAATGGATAGAAATGCTTATGTTTCGCATTCCCATGCAACAAATTAAAGCTGACCCCTTTGAAGCATCACTTATAACAAGCCCAGTTGAGCGCAGTGATCGTATTGAAAAAATACATAATGCCGTTGAGTGGTTGAGAACAAAATTAGACAAAGTACCAACAGCTTGGGTCGTAGAAGATATCCCAACAAAGGATGTTATCTTTACGAAAAATAGTGATGCTTTAAAACGATCAAATAAAACCCGACTAGATCAACAATCGTCTGTAAAAATTGTTGATCGTGAGGGTAACGTAAAATTATTGATTGATGTTTCAAATTCATTAATAAGAATTCTAGCAGGCTATCAGAATTTCACTCCACGAGTTTACGTTGGGAAAAATACTTACAAATATCTACAATCAAAAGGATCTCTCAAAGAACTTGAAAAAATGTTCGGACCACAATTAAAAACCAAAAAACCCGCTTAATTTACATCACCTCCAAGAATTATTCATAAATTCCAAACTGCGCATTATATTTGCCAAATCCTCAACTCTCACAGGGGAGGTATAAGACATAGCAAATTTTGCAAAGCTTAAAGTCTCAGTTTTCCAAATTTTTCGCCCTTTTGAAGTAAGTCTTAATATTTTTGATCTGCTATGAAAATAATTATCCGTATACTCACAAACACCGTCAGCAACGAGTTCATTAGCTATTCTTTGAACATTTTGTCGATTTGATTTCAACACCCTGGCAATTTGCGAAACTGTCATCTGACCGTCATCAAGAATCCCCAACACAAGATTCGCCAACGAATCCGACCGATTTATAAGCTTATGAGCTTCTACTAAAAGTTTCCTAAAAATTCCAACTTTCAACTCATTATTATTCATTCAAAACCACCTTCAAAAAAACATCATTACAACTAAGAAAACTTGTCGCAGCAAATATCTTATAACTTGCGCAACAGAAATCTCAAAACTAGCCCACCAAGAATTGCGGTTTTTTTAACAACCACCACGGAGGTCCACACCACGGAGCTCAATACAAAATATGACAATTTTTTGTCATATTGACAATTAATTGTCAATTTCGAAAGACAGGTGTTTCAGACTTATCAGTTTACGATGGCTTAAATATGGTTTATTGTTTGTTTGTTTATTTGTTATTTGTTTGTTTGTTTTGGGCTAAAAGAGTTTCAGAATTTAATTTTTTTCAAAAGTTGCAATGACATTAGCTAGAGGAGTTCCTGGAGTGAAAACCCCTTTGACTCCAAGTTTTTTGAGTTTTGAAATATCACCTTCAGGAATAATTCCACCTACAAAGAGTTTCACATGCTTAAGCTTTGCTTTTTGCAATCGAGATTGAACATCTTTGACCAATGTTAAATGCGCACCTGATAAAATACTAAGACCGATCATATCGACATCTTCTTGAAGGGCTGCTGAGACGATCATATCCGGCGTTTGATGAAGGCCCGTATAGATAACCTCATGACCAGCATCACGCAGGGCGCGGGCGATGATTTTTGCACCTCTGTCGTGGCCATCAAGGCCGGGCTTAGCTATAAGTATGCGTTTTTGACTTGCCATAAGATGGTTCTATTATAAAACAGTGAAGTCACAAGAACCAACTACAAAAAGTACTTAAACGGAGTCAAAAATGATCCATTTCCTTAGCGACGATGAAAAAGCATTCCAAACAGCTGTCAGGCAGTTTGCCGAAAGCTCAATTAAGCCCCTGGTTTCAAAAATGGACCATGAGGCTGAAATGGATAAAAACCTCGTTAAGCAATTCTTTGAAATGGGCATCATGGGCATTGAATCCCCCGAAAAATACGGAGGTGCGGGAGCTAGCTTCTTTATGGCCTGTCTCGCGGTTGAAGAACTCTCACGAGTTGATGGTTCATGCGGAGTCTTAGTAGACGTACAAAATACTCTCGTCTCAAATGCAATGATTCGTTGGGGTACCGAGGCACAAAAAGCAAAATATCTTCCTAAATTAGCCGGTCAATGGGTTGGCTCTTATTGCCTTTCAGAATCCATTAGCGGTTCAGACGCCTTTGCACTTCAATGCCGTGCTGAAAAAAAAGGTGATAAGTATGTTCTAAACGGTCACAAGCTTTGGATTACTAATGCCAAAGAAGCCGAATTTTTCATCGTTTTCGCCACCGTTGATAAAACACTAGGCTATAAAGGTATCTCTGCATTTCTCGTTGAGAAGTCATTCCCTGGTTTTACTATTGGCAAAAAAGAAGACAAAATGGGAATCAGAGCTTCGTCTACATGTGAACTACTATTTGAAAACTGCGAAGTACCTGCCGAAAACGTATTAGGCGAAATTGGAAAAGGTTATAAAACTGCAATTGAAACTCTCAATGAAGGTCGTATCGGCATTGGAGCGCAGATGATCGGTGTTGCCCAAGGTGCCCTTGAAGCGGCCATTAAGTACTCACAAGGTCGTCAACAATTTGGAAAACCAATCTCAAGTTTTCAAGGAATTCAATTTCAATTGGCCCAAGCAGCTACACAATTAGAATCAGCACGTTTGATGGTCTATCATGCGGCTAGACTTAAAGATGCAAAACAACCATTTCTTCAAGAAGCTGCTATGGCAAAATATCATTCAAGTAAAGTGGCTGAATTTGTTTGTTCAACAGCAATTGATGTTTTCGGTGGTAATGGATTTACAAAAGAATACCCTGTTGAGAAATTTTATCGAGATGCAAAAATTGGTCAGATCTATGAAGGCACGAGCAATATGCAGCTTCAAACAATCGCTAAGACTTTACTGACGAATTAATCTACCGATTCAACTAATAAATTATCCGTTTCTTGACCGGCTTCAAAACTTTTTAAAATTTCTACAGCTAAAGTAATGCCATTATCTTTTGATGTGAGATCATTCGCGATTCGAATAACCACTTTTGAATCTGTCAGTACAAACGTATCTGCAATTTGATGATCTTTTTCATTAAGCATAAAAAAACTTAAAGCCTGATATTTCCCGATGATTACTTTTTCAAACTTCCTATCAGGAAACTTAGATTTTAAATATTCAGTTAATTTTTCAAATGTAATGATTTTAAGTTTTTCATCTTCTATTTTTTTGAAAATAAAAAGTGAGCCACCTGGCCCCATGAGTGTAAGGCAACTTATGACTTTACAGTTAGGAGATGTTCCATTGTCAATGCCCGTAGTCCATCCCTTAGGGTAAGTGATCTGCGCTCTTGTTTCTGGAACGACTGCATTTAGTACGTTTGTTTTTTCTAATTCTTGAGGATTTATATTAGGATTACCACCTCTTTTAGTCACGCTATCTTTTAAGTTCTTGTTAGCAGCGGGGCATGCCGTAAGCATAAGTCCTGTTAAAACTAGAGTGATTTGAAGGGTTGATTTCATACACGTCCTCATAAAGATCCATCAGACTTCAGAGCAAGGACTATGCCCAAACAAGATCAACTACAACGCGTAACCATCGGTAATTTAAAGGATTTTTATGTCACCCAAAGCCATTTTTCGGCACTTTTTCAGCTATGTGCGGCAAACTGCTTTACGCGGCCCCAAGAAATATTATCATCAATCGTTTTTCCGTAATGAGCTGTGTGAATAATGCCACCAGGATTAATAAGAAAATGTGCAGTTAACTGGGTGAGCTGACCATCAGGCACACCTTGTGGGTGACCGGCCGCAACCGCTTTTACGAGTGACCCCAAAACCTTAGGGTGTAAAACACCGCCTAAGCTTTTACCGACTCTGTACAGGTCATATAAGTTTTTTTCAGGATTTGAAATCATTGGTAACGTCGAAAGAATGCCCTGCTTCATTTTAGGAGGAAATTTACTTTCTTCTGATTCAAAAATGGCTACGACATCGACTCCTCGCTTTTTTAATTGCGCATATTCTTGCATGACAGTTGCAAGATGAAAATTGCATAGCGGGCAAGAAGCATAACGATAAAACATTAACCAAAACTTCTGTCTAGGATTAGCTCCCAAATCTATATTTCTACCATCTATAGTGGTCTCTCTGAAATCAGGACACTGCATCCCCGCTTCTAAAATTTTCATAATGATCTCCTGTATTGCCCGCCTACTTGATAAAGTGCGTGTGTGATTTGACCAAGTGAACAAACGCGAGATGCAGACATAAGTTCTTCAAAAATATTTCCACCATCGAGGGCTACTTTTTTAAGTTTCTCAAGGGCTGAGGGAGCTTGCGTGATATGTCTTTTTTGAAAATCTCTAAGGGAATTAATCTGCAATTGTTTTTCAGCAGCAGATGCTCTAATCATTGAAATAGGCTCAGGGGTGAAGCCCTCGGCTAAAGTTTTAGGATCCACGAATGTATTTACACCGATGATGGGCAATTCGCCTGTATGTTTTAGGGTTTCATAAAACATACTTTCTTCTTGAATTTTACCACGTTGATATTGAGATTCCATGGCACCCAGCACCCCACCACGTTCTGCGATTCGACTAAACTCACTTAAAACGGCCTCTTCGACAAGCTCTGTGAGTTCTTCCATAAAATAACTACCTTGATTAGGATTTTCATTTCTGGATGTGCCTAATTCTTTTGTGATGATCATTTGAATTGCCATCGCACGCCTCACACTTTCTTCAGTGGGAGTAGTAATGGCTTCATCGTATGCATTTGTATGAAGGCTATTACAATTATCATAAATTGCAAAAAGCGCCTGAAGTGTTGTTCGAATATCGTTAAAATCTATTTCTTGAGCATGGAGTGATCTACCACTGGTTTGAATATGATATTTTAATTTTTGTGAGCGCTCATTAGCACCATATTTTTCACGCATACTTACAGCCCAAATCCGTCTTGCAACGCGACCTAACACTGCGTATTCAGGATCAAGTCCGTTACTGAAAAAGAAACTTAAATTGGCCGCAAAATCATCAATCTTCATTCCACGACTGAGATAATACTCAACGTAGGTGAAACCATTGGCTAACGTAAATGCCAGTTGGCTAATGGGATTAGCACCTGCTTCCGCAATATGATAACCGCTGATACTTACAGAATAATAATTTTTGATATCATTTTGAACAAAATATTTTTGAACATCGCCCATGACTTTTAAAGAAAACTCTGTTGAAAAAATACAAGTATTTTGAGCTTGGTCTTCTTTTAAAATATCAGCCTGAACTGTTCCTCGAACTTGCTTTAAGGTTTCTTTTTTTATTCTCTGACGATCTGACTCTGTAGCTTTTTTACCTAATTTTGTTTCAAATTCTTCTACTTTTTGATCAATCGCTGTATTGAGATAAAAAGCTAATATCGTTGGAGCAGGGCCATTGATCGTCATACTTACACTTGTAGCAGGGTCGCAAAGATCAAAACCCTTATAGAGTTTTTTCATGTCTTCTAAAGTGCAAATACTCACACCACTCTCGCCGACTTTCCCGTAGATATCTAATCGCTCATGGGGGTCTTCACCATATAAAGTGACACTGTCAAATGCTGTAGAGAGTCTTTTTGCCTGATCATTACGACAAAGATAATGAAACCGTTTATTGGTTCGCTCAGGTGTTCCTTCACCCGCAAATTGCCTACGTGGGTCTTCACCTTCACGCTTTAACGGGAACACACCTGCTGTAAATGGAAATCTCCCTGGAACATTTTCTTTTCTTAAAAATTCAAGCCTATCACCCCAATCTCGAAGCTTGGGAACAGAAACCTTTGGAATTCTTGTTTGAGATAAGCTTTTTACAGTGAGTGGAATTTTAATTTCTCGATCTCGCACTTTATAAACGAGTTCGTCTTTTGAATATTCTGAAATAAGATTTTGCCAGTTTTCAAGTTGAGTTAATACTTCGGGCTCAATTTTACTTTTTAAGTCTTTTAACTTATCAAGCGCAAAATTGCCAGGCATCTGATCTTTTAAAGCCTCTTGGGTTTGACTGATAGCTCCAACTAACGACGCAGCTTTTGCCATTTCAGCAGAATTTTTTTTATATTCTTTTACAGATTTCACAATTTCAGCAAGGTAACTTTGATTTTCCATAGGAATAATAACTTGGCGATGACTGGTCAAAAGCTCTTTATTATTTGTTTTAGCTTCAAAACCTTTAGCTTTTAAAAGCCCACATAACTTTGTAAACAACTTATTAACACCACCATCATTAAATTGTGATGAAATGGTTCCAAAAATCGGAAGATCGTCATCGGGATTTTTATCAAATAATTTATGCGAACGTCGATATTGCTTTCGAACATCACGTAATGCATCGGGAGAGCCTCGACGATCAAATTTATTTATGGCAATGATGTCTGCAAAATCGATCATATCGATTTTTTCTAATTGTGAAGGAGCTCCATATTCGCTGGTCATCACATATAAAGACAAATCTACAAACTCAGTAACACCCACATCACCTTGACCAATTCCGATAGTTTCAACAAAAACCAAATCAAAATCACTATGCTGAGTCACACCAATGACATCACTTAGAGATTTTGAAACTTCACTTAAACTTCCACGAGTGGCAAGGGAGCGCATAAAAACACCGGGCCTTGAAAGTGAATTCATGCGTATGCGATCACCTAAAAGGGCACCTCCAGTTTTTTTCTTGGTGGGGTCTACACAGATGACTGCTATTTTCATATCAGGATATGTATTTAAATATCTTTGAATGAGTTCATCAGTGAGAGAACTTTTACCCGCACCACCGGTGCCTGTGATTCCGACAACGAGAGGTTTTTTTTCACGCTTTGTGAGTGCAGTGATCCAATCAGGTTTTTCTTTATTATCTACGTTTTCAATTGAAGTGATTACTCTGGATAATTCTTGTGGCCACGACAGTTTTAGCTTTTTCTTTTCAAAAAAATCTTTTTTTACTTTAAGAACATCAAAGTCACATTCGTTAAGAATATCATTGATCATCCCCTCTAAACCCATACGTCTTCCGTCATCAGGATGATAAATGCGAGTAACACCATATTGTTCTAATTCTTTTTTCTCGCTATGAACAATAACCCCACCTCCACCACCAAATATTTTGATGTGGGAAGAATCATTTTCTTTAAGGAGATCCACCATGTACTTGAAAAACTCAATATGCCCACCTTGATACGAACTAATGGCAATTCCTTGGGCATCTTCTTGAATAGCAGCATTGACGATATCTACAACAGAGCGATTATGCCCGAGATGAATGACCTCAGCACCCCCTGCTTGTAAGATGCGTCTCATAATATTGATGCTCGCATCATGACCGTCAAAAAGACTAGCGGCTGTAATGATACGCACATTGTTTTTCATTTTTTATTCACCAGTAAATTTTGGTTCACGTTTTTCAGTAAAAGCTTTTGTGCCTTCTTTAACGTCTTGTGAATCAAATAACTCTCCAAAGAGATCTAGTTCAAAGCCTAAACCTTTATCAATAGCCACATCAAAACCATCATTAATGGCTTCTTTACTTGCAGTCACTGCAAGAGGGGCTCGCTTTGAAATAATTTTAGCTGTTTTAAGGGCTTCATCTAAAAGAGTTTCTTTAGAAAATACTTTATTAACTAAACCCATTTCCAATGCTTGTTGAACATTTATTTGCTCACCCGTGTAAATCAATTCACGAGCACGGGGTAAACCTACAAAACGTGCAAGTCGTTGTGTGCCGCCAAAACCTGGCATCAAACCTAAAAGTACTTCAGGTTGACCAAATTTGGCATTCTCAGAGGCATAGATAAAATCGCAACTACAAGCAAGCTCTGTTCCACCACCTAAGGCAAAACCATTGACGGCAGCAATCACAGGAATTCTTAATATTTCAAGACGTCTAAAAACACTTTGTCCAAGTTTTGAAAAAGCTGCAGCTTGTTCAGAATTCATTTCAGACATGGCTACAATGTCAGCTCCTGCTACAAATGCTTTTTCACCGGCTCCTGTAATAACAAGGGCACGTAAATCGCGATCTGTGTCGATTTCATCAAGTTGAGTATCAAGTTCTTTTAGTACTTGTTCATTTAAAGCATTAAGCGCTTTAGGACGATTGATTTTTAAAACGCCAACACCATCTACTTTTTCATAAGAAATTGTTTCAAAAGCCATTATTTTGCACCCTCATATTTGTAAAATCCACGACCTGTTTTTTTCCCAAGCCAACCAGCTTCAACATATTTAATTAAAAGTGGGCAAGCTCGGTACTTACTATCTCCAAGCCCATCATGGAGAACATTCATAATTGCTAAGCAAGTATCAAGGCCAATAAAATCAGCCAATGCGAGTGGCCCCATAGGCTGGTTGGTTCCTAGTTTCATGGCATTATCAATGGCCAAAGGTTCAGCCACACCTTCAAAAAATGTATAAACAGCTTCATTAATCATGGGCATTAAAATTCGATTAACTATAAAACCAGGAAAGTCTCTCGCCTCAACAAATGTTTTACCCATTTTTTCTGCCAAAGATTTAGTTACAGCAAATGTTTCATCAGAAGTCGCTAGCCCTCGAATTCCCTCAACAAGTTTCATTACGGGTACTGGGTTCATAAAATGCATCCCCACAACCTTGTCAGGTCGTTTGGTCACTGAACCAATTTTTGTAATGCTAATTGAACTCGTGTTACTTGCTAAAATCGCACCTGGTTTTACAGTGGCATCTAGATTTTTAAAAATTTCAAGCTTCAGACTTTCTTTTTCTGTCACAGCTTCAATAGCGATATCGCATGGCTTTAATGCCGAAAAGTCATCTGACGTTTTGATGCGTTTTAAGAGTTCATCTTTTTGCGCTAAAGTTAAGGCTTCTTTTTTAATTAAACGATCACAACTTGATGAAATAGTGTTTATGGCTCGACTCAGAGCCTCAGGATAAAGATCAAAGAGAATTACATCATGCCCAGTACCTGCGAGCACTTGCGCTATTCCACTCCCCATTTGCCCCGCACCCAATACGCCAACTATTTGCCCCATGAAGGACTCCTTTTTGACAAACTTATTTTTGAATTTCCGCTTAAATTACTTTCACTTAGAACTATATCTTTATGTTCAGCGTGTCAAATTCTATTGAGCTGCTGGAGCCAATCGCCAGATGAGTAAAAACATGTCATTGGGATTCTCTCTAATACTTTCATTATTTTTCACAAAGAATAGAAACAGGCGCGAGACGTTATCTTTGCTGTGATATTCCCCGCCCAAATATCCACGGCCCATGACATTAGAAACCACTTTAGTATTTGGATTTAACTGCTCATAACGACCAATTAAATTAATATTCTCAAATATTGGATGCTCTAAATCGGCATGCCAAATTAAAGAATCTGTGTTTTCAATTTGGCTAAAAGTTTGAAAAATCGAGCCTTCTAATTGAAGGCCTAAACCAAAAATATTAAATCCAAAAAATGCGTTTAAACCTCTGATGCGTGTTTCATAAGGCGTTCCTATAGCTATAAACCTACCCGATGTTGCACTCAAACCTAAGTTACTATGTGCCGGGCCTTTGAGCCCCCATTGTCCTGTGACAAAAACACGATTGTCTTGATTTGAAGTGAGATTTGCACCTTCACCGTTGTGTACAGCGAGATCCATGTAGTGCCCATCAAGATCAACATGAAAACCCACACCTGTATCTCTTAGCGGAAAAAAACCACGCTCATAAAGTAAAGTTCGAGGGAGCCATAATTCTGTTTCATCTTGAGATTGCAATCCCCAGGGAATTCGAAACTGACCTGCGTAAATGTCTCCAAAATAGGTATGAATTGTACCCGTAACATCTGTCATGCTCACTGACTCAGCGTTTGGCGCTGCCCAATATGGCCGATAAAGCAATTGACTCGCCCCTACAGAGGCCTTGATGTGAGCCCATTGCACAAATCGACTCGTGAAACCCACACGCCATAAAAGCGGATCTATACCACCTAACGAAGGTTCTTGGACGTGCACTTGAGATTGAAAAAACATGTCATCAAATTCAACTTTTAGAGCTTCAGCAGCTTGAATTAGCTGTGTAGAAAAAAATAAGCAAAAAACAAATAAAACACTTACGGATTTTTGAAACACTTTGATCATGACCTTATTATTTGCGGCAATATATGCCGAGGCAAGGGCAAAACTTGCCTAACTGCAATGTTTAAAGCCATTTAATCACACTACCCTAGGCCTTGTTTATGCATTCCTCATCTAAGAGGAAGAATTGTGAGAAAAACTAAAGAGTTTGATATCAACTCATGCATGCTTTTGACTCTCGGCGCCATACTTTTATGGACAAGCCTCGCAAGTGCAGTACCCGTTTATCGATTCCATGACTCGCCTTTTCCGTCAGGGGAAAGCAGTCCAAAAAACCTGGATATGACAGGTCTTACCATTTCAAAAACTTGGCTTAAAATTCGTTGGAGTAACCACGAGGGTTTGGTACCAAGACAGGCCATCTACAATGCCATTGATTTAAGTAAACGCGCTCTACTTTTAGAAACAACGCCCTATAGAAAAATACCTCAAGAAAACAGATTGCCCGCAGGTGTGTTTCAGAAGAATACTGACGTAGAAATCATTTCACAACAAGATCATTGGGTATTGATAAAAAATAAAAAAATCTCAGGCTGGGTGAGTGAAAATTTCTTGAAAGCACATCCCCATGATTTAGGCTTTATGCTTACAAATAAAAAAACGCACTTTAAACTTTCGCCAGATATAAAATCTAAAACACTTTATGAAATTCCTGAAAAAAGAAAAGTAACTTGTTTAGAAAAAAATAATTCGTGGGTCAAAATAAAGTATAGAAATAAAATAGGCTGGGTGAGTGTTCATCACGTTTTTTCAAAATTAGATACTGATTTTGCAATTATCAAAATAAAAACTAAACCTCAAAACTCAACATCAACTGACAATTTAGAATTTGGTCAAAAAGTTCAAATTACAGATCATCACACAACACAATGGGTGAAATCAAAAACTCCTGAGCATGGCCACGTTTGGTGGCTATTTAATCAACACCCAACGCAACTACAAGTTGCCAAATCTACTCTAGAAACGAAAGAACTTTTTGATAGAGGTCTTTATGATATGGCAGCACATCCACAAATGCCGCTTATTAAATTCGCCTCAGCCCAAGGAGTTTTTCTAACTACTGATGATAAAAATTGGCAAATAATTTCTGAATTCGGACATCAAAACTTTCCAGTGGCCATCGCAAATAATGGCGATATTTATGTCGGGCATTATCGAAGCCAAAACCAGGGCGAAAGTTTTCAACCCTATTTGCGCTGGGATAAAATTATTTCTAAAATAACTGAAATTAAAGGTTATACCCCTCAAAATCTAAGACTAACTGATATAGATTTAAATGATAATTCTAATGCGATAGTCATTACTTTAAGTTCAGCGAAAAATTCAAATAAAGATGAAATCAGACTTATGTCAACTAATGGCGGAAAGTTTTGGAAGCTTGCAAATGAGAAAACTCCTTCACAATGGCCTCTCTTACGAAATCTCGCAAACCGTAACGCCCGTCTATCCCCTGTTTTTCTGCGTCCACAGGAGTTAGAATATGAACATAAACGTCCTGCTTCCAAACTCCCCAATTAGTGAAGGCTGAGTTCTTAGGTAAAACAAACTGAGTACCATAAATACAAATTGGAACAATCGGCTGTTTTGCTTCAATGGCTAGATAAAAAGCACCAAGTTTAAAATTTTCGACCGTACCGGTTTTAGAACGTGTTCCTTCAGGAGCCATCCAAAAGCTTTCTTTACGATTAAATTTCTCTAAAGTTTGTTTTAAAACAGCATGTGCCGCTTGCGGGTTACCCCTCGCAATGGGAAGCATCCCTGAGGCCCGAAGAGCTGCGCCAAAAAGTGGAATTTTAAAAAGCTCAGCTTTTGCAGCCATACGAAATGAAATTGGAAGCGCTAAAAATAAAACAGGAATATCAAGAAGGGCTAAATGGTTACTGACTAATATCATGGAAGGATATTTTTTAAGATTCTCTTTACCTTTAACATGGAGCTTAATGCCCGAAAGATAACAAATAACTTTTGCCCATTTACGTGAAAGATTCTCAAAATCTTTACGCGTTTTAAATGAAACAATGTATAAAGCATAAAGTGAGCAAATTAATGTAAAAGCTGGCATAAAGAATAGATTAAAAAGTGCACGCGGGTAACTTAATAATTTAAAAATCACTTTTTAATCCTGGTTAATCTTCCAATGCCGACAAATTACTTTTACAAGCCCTGGAACGCTGTTTTGTAAAACCGCTGCCCCATGTTTCATATTTTGAGAAAGTTTTAAACTTAGAGTGGGCTGTCTAAGTAATACTTGAGTCACATTTAGCTGAGTCATTTTTCCGGTTTTTTTAAAATACTCGTTAAAATGTGGAAGCTCTTGCCCAACATCATCTATGACTATTTTCATAACCGCTGTTTTAAGACCAAGTTTTCTACCAACACGAATAATCTCAGCGGTTTCCATATCCACAGCTTCAGCGCCAGATTCTTTAAAAAGCTTTTCCTTATCATTAGGTGTTTCTAACACCAACGGCTGAGTGGTGAGACTCGTTGCACGATACTTTAGGCCCTCTTGAATCATGGATTTTCCCATATCTTCTACAAGTGTTAAATCCATATTAAAAACAAATTGATCAAGAGAAGAGATAACCTTATTTGGAATTACTGCATCACCAACTTGTAAATTAAGCGAAAGCCCACCGCAATAACCAAGCACAAGAACTCCGACATAAGCATCACTATTCATGACAGCCAATGCTGCGGTTGCTGAGGCTTGCATACCCATAGAAGTCATTACAACATCGACTGGGTAACCGCTCAGTAGACCTGAGCACATGGGGTGTTTATAACCTTTTGGAGTTTTTTTATCGGTCATTAATTTTTTAAGAGTTTTGAATTCTTCATTAATTGCTACAGCAATAAGTAATTTTTTACTCATAGTATTTTAGGTTCCAGAATTTTCTGGTGAAAAATAGATTTCACCCAGAACACGATCTCTAGCAGCTTTTCGTTGACGACGTTTGTACTCACCATGGGCGGCAGTACCAGAGAGATTACTAACGTATGTTTGATAATCCATGATTTGAATTTCATAAGGGTAAAAAAACCGTAGCATTCCGGTATTTGTTTTTATTTTTATAAGTTGTCGACAAATAAATTTTACTACCCGATAACCTTCATCACTAAACGGATTAAATTTTTCTCTAAATTTCCCTCGATGAGCCTCTGAACTCATAAGAGCTTTTAGCTTTGCCTCAACTTCTTCTGCTTCAATTGGTTTTTTAGTTTCAATAAGCTCATCAATAGTTTCTAAAAACAGATTCGTCGGGAACAAAGTATTTCGCGATTGATTTGGCACCACGTTAGCAAAACAAATAGCGTTGTGAAGTCTTAAATACTTAATGACGCGAAATGCATCAAAAACTGAACCCGTAACAAAACGCAAACCCATCTTATCAAAAATATCAATAGCCACAGTCTCAGGTTTACTTAAAGTTTTAATAACCATGCTGTGTTTTTCTTTAAATGCTTTAACTTCAAATTTCATCAACGGAATTTGATCTACGTCATCTTTACTTCCCAAATAGAGTTCACCGTGGGGCAGCGAAACAACGCGGGATTGTACGGGTTTAAGAATCTGGTCTTGAATTTCTGATGTGTAATTAAAAAATAAATCGTTTTCAACGTGAGCCACACAATGCATTACTCTTAAAATAGCGCATGACCAAAGTTGCATAATATTTTGAGCATGATCTCGTGTGCTGGCATATAACAAAAGGCGTCTGATATCTTGAACCTTATCTTTTGATGCTAAAACATCAGGAATTTTTTCATCAGGTTCGAGAATAAACTTCTGCATCATTTCTATGGTTTGATCAAAAACTTTCCAGATGGCATCGTCTTCTTCAGGTTTTGAAAGATCATATCCGTATGATTTTAAAAATTCTCCAGCCTCTTCAAGTGAATGAAAATCAAGACTTGGAATATCAATGGTACTAAAACCACCGATAACCGTTTTCATAAGTTGTTTAGGAAAATCTAAATTGACCGCCACACCAAGACTGTACTTAAAACCATAGCTCAATTCAACAAAGAGATTAGCGGCAGCGCATCAGTTTGCAGGCGTTAATTTTACCCGTTCCTAACTTACCAATTGCTCCACCGAGAGTTGGATTTGGCTTATTCACTGTGTTCTCAAATGTAACTATAGCATTGAGTTGATTACCGATGATTTCACCATTAATCTCGACTTTTCCGAAATTATCTTTAAGTAGTAAATAGACTGACGACTGCCCTTGCAAACATGTGTCTTGTTGACAATTTCCCTTAACGAGCCCTTGAACAACTGGCATTGTAATAGGAATGGCCGTGTTGCCATTGATTCCACTAAGACTATCCCAAAACACAATCGAGACTTTACCCGATTGAATTGCGATACCTTGAGGTGTGGCCACTGCGTCATTAAGGGTTTTATTACCAGCAAAAATAATGGTCGATTGATTATCACTACCAGCTGCACTAAAGCCAATGGCGCAATTTGCATTAAGCATTCCGTATGTTGAATTTTGCGTACCACATCCAAGTCCTTTTGCATCAGGAACTGCAGGGGTAGCTGAAGTACTCCCCACTTTTTCAGGGGCTAAATCTGTACTTAAAAACCATCGAACAATTTCATGCTCATCAGCAATGCCTGCTTGTCCGCTGGTAAATCTTATTCCCGTTGGTCCAAGAGAAGGTTTTATCTCACCCCAAACTGCTTCAGTCATAGAGGCCGTCACAGGTGGTCTTTGACCACTGACGATTCCATTGTCTACGCCCGTTGCTCGATCAGGGCCTGAATCACCCACTCGGCCAGTAAAATCAGGTGCCGCTTTTTTGGGGCTCGGGCAGGCGGTTTGAAATAATGCTAATCCTATGGCAAATACAAGTACGAGTTGTCTCATAACTTTCTCCTCTTACGTATAAAGACTATCGCAAGGGATGGGCCATGATTTTATGTGTTTAAATGGGTTATATTAGATTTGAAGGCTCAAAATCATCATTCTAAAGCTTACGCGCTTAATGTCGTTAGTCAGGTGTCAAAGCGTTTGATAGCGAAGTTTTTATAAAGTCAAACCTTTTGCGAGCCCCTGGAGCTTTGCCTTACAGCTATTTTTGCCCGATAAAGCTACAAGTGCTTTTTCTCTAGCAGAGTTAAGATCCATCATTTTTCCGTTTTGAAGTGGAATATTCTCAGGAAACACAACTTGGTTTACGAGATCATCACGCCTTTTATCTGTGATTTCTTTAATGCGCGCAACACCCAAAGGTAATGGCACCCCAGCTTTAAATTCAGGATCAAGGCTACGTCTTGGGTTTAACGAGAAGTTACGTAACTCGCTCATCTTTAGTTGAGCCATCGCGTACCAGCGATTACTTAGCTTCATATGGCTTTTGTAATCAATTTTAGAATCATACTCTTGATAGAATTTTTCAATACGTTCTTGATTTAGATCACCCTCTTTAGCAATGGTGAGTGCAAGTGGCGCAAGTACTGAGTCAAAATTATTTAACAATACCTGTCTTGCCAAGAGCTCTGATTCAACAAAAAGTTTTCGAATTTCAGTTTGATAGAGTTTGCGATCAGCGTCAGATAATGTTTGAAGAAATTCATTTACTGATTTTCCATGAGGCAATGCAGTTTTACCCCAAGCTTCTGACAAACCTGAACGTAAAACAGTATCTACTGCTAACTCCATAGATTGTTCCATGTCATTACTTTTACCTGCGTCATGACCACCGTGTTTGTCAATCAGCATTTGAGCCACATAACCACCTGCATTCACAGCCATGTCACGAATAACGGCTTCAAGGCCTTGTTTGAAATATTCTTTCTTCTCGTGTTGAGCAAGCCCCAGATAAACAATCCATTGCCCCATGATCTCAGCAACACCTGGCATTATTGTTAGACGCTGAGATTGAAATTTTTTGCCAAAAAGAACACGCCTTACTAATTCATGTCCCGCTTCATGATAGGCCGTCATGATATGCACGGAATCTGTCATTTTCACATGCTCTTGCAATGTTCTCATTCCAAGAGAGAGAACATACACACCAGATGGTGTCTGAATTTTGTATTTAAATTTATTGTCTTTTGGAATGATAGGAAGTGCTGTAAGCACAACTTTTGACCCTAATGGAACATTCTTACTCAACAAGAATACTCTTAATTCATCTCTGATTTTTTTAACAAAATGATCAATTGATGCGCCCTGATCTTTGATAACAAAACCTTCAGTTTCAATTAATTTAACCGTGGCTAAATAATCATTGGGGCTAGCAAAAAGCACTTCCCAACCACGTCGCCCCTCTGTAATTTTTAAATCTTCAAGGGCAAGTGATAATTTTAACTGTGAAAGTTCACGAATAGTTTTGTAATTTATTGGTGAGTAAAAAAACATATTCTCAAAACCAATTCGCGCAGCCATTGGCTCTGACAAACTTTTATATATCGTAGCTCTTCTAATAGATTCAGACTTAACTGATTCTTTATAGATAGTTTCACGCGCAGCTTGCTGTTGTTCTTGAGGTATATGTGTTGGAATTTGTGAATACCACTCTTGCCCGATGTTTGCAGTCATGATGAGGGTCACATTACCCATGGATCGTGGTTTGCCGTCAGCAAAAGTTCTTACCGTGGGTTCTCGAAGAATATCAAATAGAGCACTTAACACCCAAGGTGGTGCATTTCCGATTTCGTCTAAAGTCGCCATGAAATTACCTTCAGTACGATCATAGATTTTCATGAACTCAGACTTAATTACTTTATCACCAACTTTTTGGCCTAATATTTTAACTTTTAAATCGTCTTTGTTAGTGACAGAACCGAAGTCAAAAGCGTGCATAGCCTTTTCATTGCCATAAAGTTCAATAGCGAGAGATCTTGCAGTTTCAGTTTTTCCGGTTGAAGTTGGGCCAAATAATCCAAAAACTTTTACTGCCTCTTTATTATCATTAACTGTATTTTTGTTATTACCGCGACGCTCTTGAGTTAAAACTACAGCTTTTGCGATCTCATCTATTACAACTTCAGCACCAAAAACGCGTTTTTTTAGACGCTCACCTAAAGTAAGTATTTTTCGCAATTGTGCATCAGTTAATCGCACAGCTTCTCGCTCATGCAATGTACCTTCAAGCACTAGCTCAGTCTTAATATTGTCTCGCTTAATTACGAGTGAGTAGGTGCGATCTGGATTTTGAGTGATATCTAATTCAATTGGATATCTAGCTGTAGGCATTTCAATTTTACCTTCAGAAAATGCCTCAAAGAGTGGGTCTTCAACAAAAGATGTGATGCGATCAATAACAGGTCTTGCATTATCTTCTGCGACATATTGATACTCTTGTAAAAATGCGACAAGTTTATTTGACCAAGAAAGAACAGGTGCTTTTGCACCACCTAAACGCACGTTTAAACTCTCTAATTTTTGTCTCGTGATAGTTTGTAAATCTTTAACTGAAAGTGGTCTAAACAAAAGCATTTGCCAATTTTGAAAGCGATTAACCAGATCTTGTGAAATACCAGGCGCATGCTCTGCTTTTCCACCAGTATTTTCAATGTGATTAGTTTCCATCAAACTATCGCGAAGGCGGCCGTAGTTCTTACTAACATTTGGCCATTTAACCATCATCTCGTCATAATTAAGGGGGGCGCCATAGCGTCTGCCGTCGGGTTCTCGAGCGGTCAAAAGCTCTGAACCTTCATTGGTAGCGATGATGTATAAAACAGGGACATACATTTTATCTACGCCACCTTTAACCGAATTGCTAACTCGCACAAAACCTTGATCAAGAGTTTCTTTTAAAAATGAATCTTTCATAGATTTTGACCAACGCTCAAATCCAGAAATATAAATAACTGCACGCTCAGGTCGTTGACCTTCAAGTACTTTTTCTGAGCCCTGCCATTCAGGATTCTCGGCAATAGATTCTTCTGTTTTACCGTGAGGATTCTTCTCAACTTTTATTTGATAACGCCCTCCAGAATGAGCTGCTAAGAATCTCTGAAGAGAGGTAACACCGTCTGAACCAATATGCCCCGTAGATGAGCCCGTTAATGAAGTCATATCTTCTTTTCCAGTGACTACGGGCAATCTAAACAAATGTGTTTTGTACGCCTTATCGCGTTTATACATGGCATCGGTAATTGCTTCAGTGGCTGTGTCTTTTCCAGTACCAGGTAATCCCATAAATAAAAGAAGCTCTGGCAACTCTCGATTGAAACGAGTGATATAATTTCTAATTTCAATTTTTTTTGCAGCCGCTATAACTTCAGGCTGCCCGATAATTCGTTTATTTAAAATCGCAGTAAAAGCATCTAACTCTTTTTTAAGAAGTTCTTTATTGTCTCTTGTATTTGGAACTGCATCTTGAATAACGTCCTGATCACCATTCTTATTAGCATCAGCATTCTTATCAGCTGACTTTAAGCGAGATCCATCAGATTCGTCCTTAAAAGGCTCTTCAGGATTAACGCCTAATTCTTTAGCTACATAGGACAAACGATTATCAAGATTAAGCTGTCCACGTACTTTTGACTGATAGTTTGGTGAGGCCTTTCGAATTCTTACCACCTCAGGTGTGAAAGGTAAGTCTTCAGTGAATTTTAGAATATCTAGTGTTGG
Source organism: Oligoflexia bacterium (assembly GCA_034439615.1). NCBI lineage: Bacteria > Pseudomonadati > Bdellovibrionota > Oligoflexia > Oligoflexia bacterium. The sequence goes on from JAWXAT010000051.1 coordinate 38,305, forward strand.
CGCGTTTTGCCCGTGGCCATCTTGGTAAGTAATGTATGTACCTGTTTGTTCGTGATATCGTAAAAATGTGAGTTGACGATCATTACTAAGAGTAGCGATGTAATTTATTTTAAATCGACTCTTCTCACTACTCACGGCCATTTCAAATGTTTCAACACGCTGAGTACGATTGTTGATAGCAGCAAAATATATTTTTTCTTTAGTTTGGTGAGAGATTACCGTAACACTTTCGCTAGTACCTCTGGCAATTTGAACATTCCATATGCCTTCAGGTTTTACATTTCGACTAAAAGGAACTGGATAAACTGAACCATCTAAACTCACAACATAATATTGATCATTGACTGCAACTTGGATGTACTCACCACTATTACGTACACCAAAAATAATATCATTACCATTTACCTTCTGTAAGGCATTATGCTCAGGATCAGGGTAATTCACATTTACAGTTGCCGTATTTATTTGACCTTTAAAAATCGTATAAACTAATTTAGTACGCGGGTCCAAAAAACTTACTTCATCTAACTCAGCCCCTGCGTTGAAGTTATAAATAAGTTGTGCACCATTAATAAATTCGTAAACGACAGGTATATTTCCGTTCACGTCGTTTGAGTTATCTCCTGCCTGCGCACTCTTTTGAACTGTAAGAAATATTGTAAGAACTAGAATGGCAATAATCAGTTTTTTAATGGTCATTCTTTCTCCCGCACTTTTGCGTCCCAGTATGAATGCTTAGCCAAATACAAGACCTATGCCACTTAAAGCCCTTTAAATTTCCGCCACTTACGCAAAGTTTAGAAATTAACGATGACGAAGTTTTTGGCAAAAATGCCAATTACAAGCTTAAGGGCGGCTTGCAGCGTCAAGTAGAGTAATACAACTAGGCAGTGCACCCCCCACATGAGGGAGAATTCTTTTAGCAATATCAAGTCTCACTTCGCGCTCAAAATTATCTATAAGAACTCTTAAAGATATCTGTTCAGAAAAATATTTCGCCGCAAACTTACTTAAAAGGCTTTTGGCATCTGCAACTAAAAATTTGATACCCTTAGCCTTTGCCTGAGATTCAATTAAAAGATTAAGTTTAAGCTCTAAAATATCACGCACTTCTTTAGTATTTTTGGGTGGAAAAAATGCATGTACTCCTGTCATTCGATCAACAAGAAATTCAGAAACACCTTCTTCAATTACAGCTTTTCGAATTTGCCCTTCAGTTGGTAATGCGATTTCTTTATCTACTAGCTCTTTTGTTTTTTTGTTTGCAGCCGAAAAGCCAATTGTACTTTGAGTTGAAGGTTGAGATTTTTTGATCCAGTCATTAATAAATTTTTGCCCAGCATTTGAAGCAAAAGTGATAGTCACACGACGAATATCAACTCTTACTGACACTTGATTAACTCTACTTTGCGAACCATCTAGTGAAGCCTTTGTATAAAAATGATCGCTATCCATCATCGTGAGTAAAGTGTTTTGCACTGATGTGTGTGCTTTTTCAATTTCATCAAAAAATAAATGTGCGTAAGGATTTTTCAGCACTGCTTCATAAATTGTATTGAGTAAATCATCTGACGTTTTACCGGCACCATATTCGCTCATATTGATACGTACAAAACCATCAGTCATATGTGTTGCAAACCAAGTCTTTGCCACTCCCTTAGGCCCAACAAACATGCGCCTGCCACGAGGTTTTGAGGCATCTTGAGAACCTGTTAACGCCAATATAAGATCGTCAATAACAGCGTCTTTTACGTCAGTATAATTTTTAACATAATGATCTAGGTTTTCACGTGTAGTTTTAACTTTGTTGATTCTAAATTGAGGGTCAAATTCATCTGCATTGACTTGTTTTACCTTGGTAGCAATGGTTTCTATATATTTTTTAGTGATTTGATTAACTGGCACTGATTCTAGCTGTGCATATGCGTAAACGGCCTCTAAGTGCCTACTTGCACGCTCTAAAACTGTACCGATGGCATCGATTTCACCTGCGACATAAATGACATGTTGATTTAATTCATTTGAAAGTGGTTGATACCCCACTTTTTCTGCCCACATATGAAGTGCTTCAAGCATTTTTTCTTGTGGAATTTCTTTTTTAATAATTTGTCTCATCCGGCGATTAAGACTTCTATCACCAGCAAGACTTTTCTTAAAGCCATCATGATTTGTTGTACCGATAAAACGAACTTTGCCGTTTGCTAATTCTGCACTTATTTGCGCAAAAAAGTCATTAGCCTGACCTGAGTGAGTGCCGCCACCTCTAAGTGAATGCATGTCATCAAAAATAAAAATAACATCGTTTACTTTTGCATATGCAATAAGGGCTTTAACACGTAACTCAGTTACGCCCTTCCATTTTGAGCCCGCATCAAAATCAGTGGCATTGATCTGAATAAATTTTGTGTCTTTTGAAATTTCAGGAAACTTACCATCCAAAACCATTTTTATAAAACTTCGAACTAGTTCAGTTTTGCCTGAACCAGGTTCTCCGATTACAATTGCACTTCCTGCTTGCTTGTAGAGAAGCACACTGCGTAGGGCTTGAATTTCTTGGGGTTCATAGATATCAAATATTTTATTACTTGTACTGATTTCTTTTGATAAATTAATAAATGATTCATTGATTATGACCGAAGATTTGATCCATTTATTATCTTCCGTCTTAATATATGGGTCTTTTGGATCATCCGTTGGTTTTTCAGAACCCACATCCATTGATTCTTCTAGAGGTAATACATCCTGAGGTCTTTGTACAACTCCAGCATCTTTAAAAGTTTTTTGAATTTCACTTTTTCGTTCATCTAATTCACTTTTGGTATAACCGACTTGACTAGGGACATGCTTCTGTGGGTTCCACGCGTCTAAATTAAAAACTTCTGCTAAACCTTCAACACTCAAACCTTCACTTGTGGTTACTGATTTTTTGCCGTCGGTAATTTTTAGTGTCCCAAGTGGTATAATAGTAGATTTTGGGCTTTTTATTGATTTGACTGTACCCAACTGAATACTCGCTCCATCATCTCTAACTAAAAAAACATCACTTTGGTTTTTACCTGCAACGATACTTATAATTTTATAACTAACATTACCTACTTGTTTGTACTCAACATGTGTTTTCATTCCGACTTTATGCCCACCTACGATTTCATGGGGATATGTCGCTTGAGAAATCGGCAGTGTTACATGATTTCCATTTTGGTTTACAAAATGAAGTTCATCTCCTACTTGAAAAAATACAAAAGTACCGCGTTGTTTAATAGCCAGTGCCTGGTAATTTGATATTTCTGAAACTTGATTTGATACAATCTTAGAGGCAATCCAACTATCAAAAAGCAGTTGTGATTCTACCTGCTCATTTACTGCGACTCGTAGAATTTTTCCATGCACGATGAGTGCACTTGGATCAAGAGGAACAGCGTTTGTTGGAGCAGATCTTGGCAAAAAATAAACACCATAGCCAGGTACACTTACCAGTTTATTCTCATTAGGAAATTTATAAACAAATCTTCGAACAGGAGGCTCAAGTATTGCGAGTGCATTGATTGAAAATACTGTGATTAAGAGAATGAGTAATTTTTGAGCCTTCATTAAACTCCCCGAATAAATTATGTGTCACAAGAATCTGCAGAAAAACCAATGCAATACACATGCTCACTCAAAGTTTTTAAACAGTCATTTAAGTCGCTAAATTCGATTTTTAAAGTAGATTTTTCAGAAGTGTCAATTGTTAAGGCATCATTAAAATTCGCTGGTTACTGTAGGCGCGAGATACGGGATTTGTATTGCTGTTCAAGTTTTTTATTACGCTCATCCCCTCCTGGTAAATTTGCAGAAAGATACACAGGGGCCACTTTACCACTCTCAGAAAAATACTCACAAACTCTCACAGATAAATAATTTACCGTGATTGACCCTAAAATAGTTGAGAGTGGCCCCACAGGAACATCTAGACCTTGAATTTTTACAACTGCATCACCTGGTATGCCACCTGAATCAATAACATGGTCACAAAGTTCATAGAGTTTTTTGCCACTGACATGTCGGCTGGAAGTTTTTTTAGAATGCTCGATATTCGTGATTGCCACAGTAATAAGGCCAGCTTTTTTAGCATGTTCTGCCATTTCAACGCTCGTGGCATTGATTCCTGAATTTGAAATGATAGTAATCACTTCACCTGCTTGTGGCTTATAAAAATCAAAAATTACTTTAGCAAGACCTGAAAGTCTTTCAAGTGGCCCATTACGCGAAGGACCTGCATGGGGCATGAGATACTCTTCAAGCCATGGGTTAATTGGTATTAGCCCACCCGCACGATGAAATGCTTCTTCAACCACCATGTGCGAATGCCCAGCACCAAAGAGATGCCAAACGTTTGGAGTACACTTTAAAGAATTGGCATCATCACCAGAAGTTAGACTTTTAAAAATCGCAAGTGCCACACTTTCGAGCACAGGTTTTTGTGTAGCTAAAAGATTTTCAATCTTTTCTGTTACGGTTTTTACGTATCCATCAGCTGCTGACATAGTTCTCGCTTACAAAGAGTAGCTCTATTTTATTATTTATAAAATTTTCGCTCGGTTTTTGCCATGCTTCTTAAAGGTGCTGAGGGTTTAAATCTTGGACCCCATTTTGTAGATAAAAGTTCAAGTTCATCTACGATCTTTGCTGTGCCTATAGAATCTGCCCATCTTAAAAGCCCGCCTCTAAACGGAGGAAAGCCCGTACCCATGATCATACCTAAATCTACTGCGTCAGGTGTTGTTACGATTCCCTCTTCCAAACAAAGAGCTGCTTCATTAATCATCGGGAACAAAACCCTATAAACAATTTCTTGCTCGGTAAATGGATTTTTTGGATTTGAAAGACCTAGAATTTCATAGATTTTTTGATCTACCTCTTTTTTGCCAGCACTATCATAAATGTAAAACCCTGAGTTGTTTTTTCGCCCCAGTTTTTTTGCATCAACAACTTTACCCATAAGTGGACAAGCTTCAGCTCTAACGCCAAACTCATGACCCAATACTTTTGCAACTTTTGCAGAAGTATCTAACCCAACTTCATCAATAAGATGTAGTGGACCCATGGGCATTCCAAATTTTAAAAGGGCTTTATCGATAAACTCAACACTTGCCCCATCGCCTAAAACATAACAAGCTTCATTTAAATACGGCATTAGTAAACGGTTTACTAAAAACCCCGGACCATCTTTTACAACGATAGGTGTTTTGCCCATTTTTTTACATAATGCAAAAATAGTAGCTGTTGCTTCGTCACTTGTTTTTTCGCCACGAATAACTTCGATTAAGGGCATTTTATTTACTGGATTAAAAAAGTGCATTCCCACAAAGTTTTCAGGCTTCGTAAGTGCCACAGCCATATCGTTAATTCGCAGGCTTGAAGTGTTACTTGCAATGATCACATCGTCTTTACAATATTTTACAAGATCACCTAAAACTTTTTTCTTCACATTAAGATCTTCAACAATAGCCTCAACAACTACATCTAAAGTTTTAAACCCAGCAAAGTCTGTACCCCCACTAATTAAACCCATTTTCCTTTTATAGTCATAGCGTGTGAGTTTCTTACGTTTCATGGCTTTTGAAAAAATCTCATTTGCAGCCTTAAGCCCTTTTCCAATTGCTTCAAAAGTAATGTCTTTTAGTCTTACGATCATTTCTTTTTCTGCAGCCAGTTGAGCGATACCACCACCCATGATTCCAGCACCTAAAACGCCAATGCTTTTCACTTCTTTTGACTTCACATCTGTTGAAATTCCTGTTTGTTTTTTGACGGCTTCTGTGAGGTAAAAAAGGCTAATAAGGTTTTTACTCACATCTGTTGTGGCGACTTCGCCAAACGCGTGTGCTTCAATGGCTAAACCTTTTTTAAAGTTACCTTTGTATGTTCTCTTAATTACTTCAATGGCCTTTAGAGGTGCTGGGTAATGCCCCTTGGATTGAGAGAGCACCATCTTTTTTGCTTGAGAAAATACAATAGGCCTTCCTAGAGCACTTTCTAAAAAAGAATTTCCCATACCTTGTGCATTAAAATATTTTGTCCTCTTTTTCGCCCCACCTTTAATAACTTCAAGTGCATGAAGTCTTGCTTGCTGAGCTAAAACTTCTTTGGGCACACTTTTATCTACAAGACCTATCTTTAAAGCTTTTCTACCATCAACTGATTTTCCAGCTAAAATAATATCAAGTGACGCTTGTAACCCCACTGTTCGAGGCAATCTTTGGGTTCCGCCAAAGCCGGGAATCACACCTAATAAAACTTCAGGTAATCCAATTTTTGTGGCTGGGTCATCACTGCAAATTCGATAATCACAAGCCAAAACCATTTCACATCCACCACCCAGACAAGCGCCATGAATAGCAGCAATCGTCGGGATTTTTAATTCTTCAAGTGCTAAGAAAATACTTTGCCCTAGGTGACAAGCAGTCTCTGCATCATCGGGTGTTTTTAAAGCTTTTATTTCTTCAATATCAGCACCTGCAATAAAAATGCTGGGCTTTCGTGAAATCAAGATAGCAACTTTGAACGTTGATTTTGAGAGCTCTTCGATAATTTCATGAAGCCTCATCAAAACACCGCTTGAAAGTTTATTTACCTTTTCGTTTGGCATGTCAAATTCCACCCAAGCGATTTCACCTTCAGCTTTTAGCCTGATGGCGTCGGACTGAGTCTGAATATTTTTTGTTACTGCCTTAAGCTTCTCGTTCGACAATGATAGCTCCACCTTGGCCTCCACCGATACACAATGTCGCTAGTCCGAATTGAACATTGCGATGTTTCATTTCTTTTAATAGGGTTAATACGATTCGTGAGCCAGTGGCTCCTACCGGATGCCCCAGAGCGATTGCTCCCCCATTGACATTTAATATTTTAGGATCAATCTCCCCTGTAGCTTCACTCACACCAAGTCTATCTTGGCTGAATTTTTTAGAAGCCATAGCTTTTTGACAGGCAATAACTTGCGCGGCGAAAGCTTCATTGAGTTCAATAAGACCCATATCTTTTAATTTTAAACCTGCACGTTTAAGTGCAAGTGGGGTAGCTAACGCTGGACCCAAACCCATACGCTCAGGTTCTAAACCCGCAAATCCGTAAGAGCGAACAATACCCAGTGGCTTGTAGCCTAAGCTTTGCGCTTTTTCTCGCGACATCATTAAGACCATTGCCGCACCATCAGTAATCGGACACGCATTGCCAACAGTTATGGTTCCGTATTTTCTATCAAAAAATGGTTTAAGTTTTGCGAGTTGCTCTAAACTTTGACCTTTACGAGGACCAATATCTTCTTTCACTACAGCTTCATATTTAGGTGGCAAAAACACAGGTGCAATTTCTTCACCCAGCCGACCATTTTCTGTGGCGGCAATGGCTTTATTATGACTCTCTAAAGCATACTTATCTTGTTCATCTCGAGAGATTTCAAATTCACGAGCTAAAATTTCTGCAGTTTGACCCATGTTGATCCCAACAAATGGATCCGTTAACCCAACCATTATTGAAATCACAGGTTTTAAATATTCTAATTTCATATCACTTAATGCACTTAATTTTGCAGGCATCGTTTTAGCTGCCATCACTTTTGCAAACACGTCGGTGAATTCTTTGGAAAATAAAAGTGGCATATTTGACATGCTCTCGGTACCACCGGCCACAACCACATCGACAATGCCTGATTTAATTTTATCAAAGCCTTGGGAAATACTCTCCAGTGCAGATGCGCAATTGCGGTGAACTGAATAGGCAGAAACCTCTTTTGGAATTCCAGAATGAAGTGCCACGACGCGCGAAATATTAACGGCGTCCGCAGGAGTACCGGTGTTTCCGATAATAACTTCTTCAACTATTTTCACGTCGAGATTGGTGCGAGCAATTAGTTCTTTGAGCGCTACTTTTCCAAGTTCAGCAGCATGCACATCTTTAAAAAGTGATCCTGCTTTTGCAAAAGGGGTACGCACTCCGTCAACAATAACGACATCACGTGGTGATGACATATATTAAAACCTCATTGGTATAGGTTGATTCAAACCCTATTACCTCAGGTGAGTGGAAAAGAGTCAAGAAACACCAAGCTTACTCTTCACATTGCTGTGACGCATTACATAAGTACTCCACACGTGTTATTGACTAAGCTTAAGTCTAGCCCTATCTTTATCTAAGAATATGGCAATTGTGAAAGGAACATCATGAGTTTTGAAGATGACGCATTGACGTATCACAGCTCGGGGCGCAAAGGTAAAGTTGAAGTTGTTTCTACCAAGCCCTGCTACACACAACGAGATCTAGCTCTTGCTTACACTCCCGGAGTAGCTGAACCTTGCAAACGTATCGCGCAAAATCCTGACCTGGTTTACGAATATACAGCAAAAGGAAATCTTGTCGGCGTCATCACCAATGGAACAGCTGTTTTAGGGTTAGGCAACATCGGCCCTGCTGCTGGAAAACCTGTCATGGAAGGTAAAGGTGTTCTCTTTAAACGTTTTGCCGACATTGACGTCTTTGACATCGAAGTAAACACTCAAGATCCCGAAGAATTTGTACGAGCCATTAAGCTTTTAGAGCCCACTTTTGGCGGTATTAATCTTGAAGACATCAAAGCTCCAGAATGTTTTTACATCGAAGAAGAATTAAAAAAGACAATGAACATCCCCGTCTTTCATGACGATCAACATGGAACCGCCATCATTAGTGGTGCAGCTTTTATCAACGCACTCATTGTTACAAACAAAAAAGCAGAAGATGTACACGTTGTTTTTTCTGGCGGAGGAGCAGCTGCAATTGCATGTGCTAAACTTTTTTTAAGTTTAGGAGTACAAAAGAAAAATCTTTTAATGTGTGATTCCAAAGGTGTTATTTATAAAGGGCGTACTGAAGGAATAAATAAATATAAAGAAGAATTCATTGTCGATACCAAAGCAAGAACCCTTAAAGATGCCATGGTTGATGCTGATGTTTTTGTTGGTGTAAGTGTTAAAGGGGCCGTCACAAAAGATATGCTCAAAGGCATGGCAAAAAATCCGATTGTTTTTGCCATGGCAAATCCTGATCCAGAAATCACTTATGAAGATGCTTTAAGTGTTCGTAAAGATGTTTTAATGGCCACAGGCCGCAGTGATTATCCAAATCAAGTTAACAACGTTTTGGGGTTTCCATTTATTTTTAGAGGGGCTCTTGATGTCAGGGCCACTGCCATTAATGAAGAGATGAAAATTGCTGCCGTTCATGCGCTTGCAAAATTAGCCAGAGAAGATGTTCCTGACTCAGTTTCACGTGCGTACGGAAATAAAAAATTCAAATTTGGGCCTGAGTATATTATTCCAAAACCATTTGATCACCGCGTTTTGTTGTGGGTAGCCCCAGCTGTGGCAGAAGCCGCCATGAAAAGTGGTGTGGCTCGCCTACCCATTAAAAATATGTCTGATTATCGAGAACAGTTAGAAAGACTTCAAGGTAACTCTCGCGGAATTATTCGTAACGTTATTAATAAAGTAAAACATTATTCACCTGAAGTTTCACATCTTCCTTCAATTGTATTTACTGAAGGCTACAACGAAAAAGTTCTCCGTGCTTGCCAGATTATTTTAGAAGAAGGTGTGGCAAGACCCATCATTCTTGGGCCCGAAACAACAGTGCGTAATAAAATTAAAGAATTAGATCTGTCACACTTAAAAGACATAGAAATTATTCAACCCATTAGATCTGATAAATTTGGACTCTACTCACAACGTTTTCATGAAATGCGAAAACGTCGAGGTGTTACACTTTTAGAATCAGAGCGACTCATGTATGACCCCAATTATTTTGGTGCCATGATGGTTCACATGGGCCATGCAGACGGTCTTATTAACGGTGTAACCCAAAGTTATGCTGAAAGTGTAAGACCCCTCTTAAGAGTTCTGGGCACTAATCCAGGAGATGTGGCAGCGGGTCTTTACATTATTATTCAAAAAAATCGAATGCTCTTTTTTGCTGATACCACAGTGAATATCGACCCGACCGCAGAAGAATTAGCAACCATCGCGATTAACAGTGCTGATGTTGCGAAATTTTTTGACGTCAGTCCACGCATAGCAATGTTGAGTTTTTCAAATTTTGGAAGCACACGCCATCCTCAATCAAGTAAGATGCGCGAAGCTGCAGATCTTGTACGTCGTAGACGCCCTGATCTTATCGTTGATGGTGAAATGCAAGCTGATACAGCCGTTGATCCTAATATCGTAAAAGAACTCTTTCCATTTTGTGAAATAAAAGATGGGGCTAATGTTTTAATATTTCCTGATCTTAATAGCGGAAATATTGCCTATAAGCTTATGCATAAAATTGGCAATGCAGAAGCAGTAGGCCCAATTCTTATGGGTATTACAAAACCTGCAAACGTTATGCAAAGATCAATTGATGTAAATGATCTCCTTAATATGGCAGCGATCACAGCCATCCAGTGTCAGAGCATGAAACAACAGACGAATGCTTGATCTCACACGCCATCCTGAAAAAGTTTTACTCATAGGGGTGGGCCTTAAAAGTGATACAGCGGCAAATTTAGAAAACAGCCTTGACGAATTAGCCCTTCTCGCAGAAAGCGCAGGGGCTGTTGTGGTTGGTATTCTTAAACAACGGCTTGAAAAAATTATTCCAGCTACTTATATCGGTTCAGGAAAAATTCAAGAAATTGCAAAACTCAGAGAAGAAATATCAGCAAACATTGTAATTATTGACGCCAAACTCTCAGGTGTTCAGCAAAGAAATATTGAGACACTCATCGGCGCTAAAGTATTAGATCGTCATCAATTGATTTTAGATATTTTTGCACAACGCGCCCAAACTCGAGAGGGTAAACTTCAAGTAGAACTAGCTCAACTCAAAGATCAAATGCCAAGACTCATTGGAGAATCAATAGCGGGGCTTTCAAAACAAGGCGGGGGCATCGGGACAAGAGGTCCTGGTGAAACAAAACTTGAGATGGATAGACGTCGAATTCGAACTCGTATTGAGCAAGTCACTAAAGCCTTAGAGGCTGTTAGAAAATCTAGAGAACTCCATCGAAAGCGTCGTCAAGCAAGTCATATTCCTGTCCTTGCACTTGCAGGGTATACAAACGCAGGAAAATCCACACTCTTAAATTACCTCACTCACTCAGACGTATTAGCTGAAGACAAACTCTTTGCAACACTTGACCCCACTACACGAAAATTAAGACTCCCCTCAGGTAAACAGGCCGTTGTCACTGACACCGTAGGTTTTATTGATAATTTGCCCCATCATCTCATCGAGGCTTTTAAGGCAACATTTGAAGAAATCACCCAAGCCGATGTGATTTTACATATTCATGATGCTTCTCACCCTTTTGGGCCACAACAAACACATGTTGTGAGTGAGCTCTTAAAAGAAATTGGTGTGCACGATAAACCCATTATTCATGTTTACAATAAAATTGATAAAGTCCAAACCATGAGCGAAAGAACCACACAACGTGAAAGCCCCTTCGTAAATGTTTCATCAATTGATGGCAATGGTATGGATCAACTCTTAGAATTAATTGAACGTGTTCTAAATGAAATGTCTGTATCTGTTGATTTGTATCTACCTACCAGTGACCCGTCACTGGTTTTTAATCTAGCTCGTGATGGCAAGATTCTTTCACAAGAATCAGGCCCTCACGTCATTCACTGTCGGGTGAAACTCACCGAAGAAGCCCTTCAACGTTGGTCGCGCTACCTTACTTAAATGCTAATTTATTTTTACCCGTCATCATGGCGCAAAGCCTCAATGGGGCTAGAATCTGCAATTCGCCATGCTGGAATCACAGCACCTGCTAAAGTGAGAATCATCCCTAAAAATATTATTCCTAAAATTACAGGCACTTCTACTTGCACAGGAATTGTCGTGTCATAATAAATTTCTGGTAATTTGATAATAGGAAATCGATCTAATAATCCGCAAATAATTAAACCAAATACCACTCCACCCACAATTCCTACAAGACCTAAACAAGCACCAATTGCCATAAAGATTCTTCGAATTTGTTGTTTTGTAGCACCAATGCTTTTTAATATACCCACGTCAGCACGTTTTTCAGTCACAAGTAATACAAGTACTGAAACAACAGAAAAACTACTGACTAAAACCGTGAGGCCCAAAAATAAACCCATTAATGTTTTTTCCATATTCAATGAATAAAACAGTGCTGAATGAAGTTCTTGCCATGTTTTTACTTTTTTAACACCAAGCTTAACTAATGATTCTTTTACTTTTACCGAGTCATCAGGATTATTAAGCCTTACTTCAAAACCTGACTCTAAACTTGCTGAATGTTTTAATTTTTTAAGACCTGTATTCACATCATAAAAAACAGCATGGGTGTCGACATCGGGGACATCCGTTCTCAGAAGGGCTCTTACACGCACTTTCTCATAAATGGGCATTTCACCAGCGGGCAATAAAAGACTTTCAGGTGCGACTATATTGATTTCATCACCATCAAAAATGCCAAGACTACGAGCTAGTTCAACTCCTAATGCAACTTCTTTAGGTGCAAGTTCAAAATTAACTTTTGCAATTTGTTTTTTGCCAACAATGACAGAACTTCCGCTCTCACTCACTTCAATCTTATTTTTGACCTGTTGAGCAATTTTCTTAAGTGCTTGCGAATCTACACCTCGAGCTACACCACCAGAAAATATTCCATCAAGTGTACGAATGATGACGTCTTGATTTGAATAGGGGTCAACAGTTCCATTTTTTCCGACAACTTCAGTTATTTTACGAAATGTTTCAGCCGATGCATCGCTGATTACAAGATGGGGTTGAACACCCAAGAGTCGTTTTTTAATAGCTTCATCAAACCCTTGCATTACAGACAAAACTACAACCATTGCTAAAACACCCAAACAAATACCCCCGACAGAGAGCATAGCAATTGTTCGTACAACAGACCCCCGCGTACGATTGAGCATATAACGTTTTATAAAAAGACGTTCCAGAAGCATAAAAACATTCTATGCTTTGAAAACTCTGACATCAACGTGTTTATCGAATTAAAATTTAAGGAGATCCTGCATGTAGCGCTTCCAAAAAGACCAAAAACTCTCTTTTTTGCGCTGTTTTTTAAGGGCATTGCCAAATCGGCTGATAAAATCTTCTGGCTTCATAGTTTTAATATTCTGTGGATTTTCAAAATTACCAATGATTTGACCTAAAAGCTGAGAATCACCTTCCATATATCGAAGAATTTCTAACGCAAGCCCTACTGACCGCTTTTGGGGATTCTCATCAAACTGAATCGTTTCAGATTTGGCATTCTCTTTTGCTATTTGATTTTCATTGTTTTGCTCTTCTAAGCCTTGATCACCAGATATTTGAAGATCTGATTCAATGACCACCCCTGTTTTTATTCCATCGAGGCAATTCCATTCTACAACTTGGCCATTAAAACTAATTTGTTGTTTGATAATATTATGTTGTTGATCAGTCCAAGTAAAAAGATCAGTACCAGGCTCGCTATGAAACCAACGACTCATAATATCTTTGTTTTCATTTTTAACTAGATCGGCTGAAACTTCTTTAAGATTTCGCCCGATGCCTCGGCCGTTAAAAAAGGAGTGGGTTTGTTTCTCATTCATTTGCAGGCAACCTCTCGCCTTCTTTATCCTTTATTTCTTGATTTTTCTTACGTGCAATGTCTTCTTCTTTTACATCTTCAACTGCGCCCTTTAACAAAAATGATTTTTGCATTGCCCTTAAAACAACCACAGCCTCTTGAAGTGCTTCAACACTCTTTTTACTCGCGTCAGGAAGCAGAGGTGCTATTTCGGCAATAATAGGTAAAAATTTATTAATCTCTTCTGTCAAATTCGCAAGCTGTTCCATTGTTTTCTCACTTGTTTTTCCAAGTGAGGGCAAATGCTCAGAAAATTGAGCAAGAGCTGGTAGCATTTTATTCACGTCGTGGGTGAGACGGTTAAGATTTGAAAGTGCTAATTGAAGATTTTTATTTTTTGTTGCTTGCTGAGTAAGTTCACGGAGACTTCGCATAGTGGGAAGTGCTTCGTCGAATATTCCAATAAGTGCTTGTGAACGTTTAGGATCAGTAAATGCTTCAGCAACAGTTTTTAAATTTTTAAGCAAATTATCAATGGTCGCCAAATAGGGTCCAAGCTTTCCACCACCTAAGAGATCCATAATGTCCATTGTCTCTTCACTTGCAATAATTGAATTATCAACCAATGCAGGGGCGTCTTTTGTACCGACTGTGATCTCAACAACTTTATCACCTATGATAAATGGCCTAATGACTCTTGCGATTGAATCTTTTCTAAGTTGTTTATCAAATTGGCTTGATACTTTAAGCTGAACTTCGATTTCATTATTATCGTTGAGAATAACACTTTCTACAGTACCGGCTCGAAGACCTGAAATTTGTACGAGGGTACCAGGATGCAAACCATTTCCATGAGTAAATGTAGTCTTAATATGACGACGCGCTGAGAACCAACCCTGTTTGATGGCTACAATGACTGTAAATGCACAAAAACCAGCAGCTGCAATAATAACAAAGAGCCCAGCCATGCGTTCAAATTTGGAAAAATGAACTTTCATGCTGCCCCAATTTCAATAGAATTTTGATTTTCAAAAATCAATTTGCTGTCCTTAATTTGAATGCGTTCGCAATCAAACCTTTCGATAAACCGCCTGTCACTGCAAGCCATTACAATAAGTTCATCTTGCTTACCTTCACTTCGGTATTCATCGATACAATGTTTAAGGGCTTCTACTGCGTTTTCACCGATTCCCAGGTTAGGCTCATCAAAAAACAAGACTTGTGGTGTGCAAACTAACGATCTTACAAGACCCGCAATTTTACGAACACCGGCTGAAACTGCAGCTGGCCTATGATCAAGGAAATCTTTGATATTAAAATTTGAAATAAGTTTATCGAGATATATCCCTCCACGTTCAGCGCGCCATTGCTGATTGTAGAGTAATGGTAGTTTGATATTTTCAATCAGTGATTTATTCATTAAAAGTCCACCATTTTCAAAACATATGGAAGTACTTGTTCTAAGTGGAGCAAATTGTTCAAAACTCATTTCCCTTAATGAGCGTCCGTTGTAAATTACATCACCTTGAGTTGGCTCAACGAGACCCGCGAGCATTCTTAGAAAAATAGATTTACCGCACCCAGGTTGACCCTCAAGTACAATAATTTTTCCGAGAGGAAATTTTAAATTTACATCATTAAAAAGGGGCGCACCAATATCAAATTTCAAGCTTAAGTTCTTAATTTCAATATCAGTAATCCGCTCTCTTCTCATATGAGCCCCAATTGTCTGAGATTTTGTAAATAGACACTCAAGCTCACAAGACTATTAAAGCCGACTGTATACATAATGCTATTCACTACTGCTTTTGTAGTAACTTGTGGCACTTCCGTAAAAGATTGCTTCACGAGTAACCCTTGGTAACAGCAAATAATAAAAATCATGCCGCCACTAAAAAGATTCTTGAGCAAAAAGAGCCAAACATCCGCACTACTAATGGCATATGCAATGCTATCAATATAAAAACTAAATGAAATTGGTTGCACAAATTGACCGATAAAATAACCACCAAAGAGGGCAACAATACAAAAATAGAGTGCTAAGCAGACAACACTAATAATGCCCCCAAGAAGTCTTGGAAACACAATGTAGCTCAATGGATTTATTCCCATACTCTCAAGTGCGTCGATTTCACCATTGACCTTCATATTCCCCAACTCACTGGCGATTGCAGTACCCGATCGAGCAATAACGACTAACGCTGTCATTAATGGACCCAACTCGCGAATGATCAACACAACGACGAGATTTCCTAACATGTCACCGCCGCCAACCTTTGAAAGCTGGGAGCTACTTTGAATAATAATTAATGTGCCGGCAATCAACGCCAACATACTTATGAGTGGCAAAGCTTGAAAACCTGTAAAATAAATTTGCGTAGAAATAACTTTAAATATTTCTCTAAAACTATTGTGTTTTCGATTGATAATGACTGATCGAAAACTTACATAGACCATTGTCCAGGTTTGCAGAGTATACCTGACTACACTTCCTATGCGATTACCTATATTGTCTGCCAAATCTAGAATAAACATACACCTCCGCCTGCATCTTACATTTCGGAATTACTCAAATTTTTCTTGAGAATTGAATATGCAATTCCGATAGATAAAGTGATGAGTGCTATTGAATATTGTGAGATCACAATTGAAGTCTTCTTGAACATGCAAGGTCAAATTCCTTTTGACGTCTATATTCAATTGAGCCCAGGTAAATATACAAAGATATTTAATCGCAATGACATGGCCGATCGCACACGCTTTGAAAAATACTTGAAAAAAGGTGCTATCAGTCTTTTCATCAGCCGAAAAGATCGTCGCGAATATATTGCCGCAACAGAGCGTTTTATCAGAAAAATCATCACTCAAAGCGTTGATAAAATATCACCACAAGATGCAAGTCGCGCTATTGAAGAATTAGCTGAACAAACTTTGTTTGAAATTTTTGAAGACAAATTATTTGATGAAAATTCACTACGTATTGCTCAAGATATTGCCAAATCTTATATTCAGTTTCTAAAAAGCGATCCAAAAATTTTAACGCAATTTTTGCAACTCTGCAAAAACGAAACATACATGGTGAGACATTCCATCACCACAACTGTAATCGCTGTACTCATTGCTAAATCAGCATCAAACGAAAATGATCGCACATTACAGATTATTGGATTAGGCGCACTTCTCCATGACATCGGCATGGCTCAAATCAGCGATGAAATTAACGAGCTTGAAAGAAAATTATCTGCCGAAGAATGGACCATTATAAAAGCCCATACTCAAACAGGTAGCGACACACTTAGAGGTGTAAAAAACTTTCCAGAAGAACTAGCAAATGTTATTGAGCAACATCATGAGTCTTACGATGGCACTGGTTATCCCAAAGGGCTCAAGGGTGAAGAAATATACTACCCAGCACGTATCGTCGCAATTGCTGATTGTTTTAGTGCATTGACAACTCGTCGAGGCGGACGATCACTTTTTACACCTGAAGAAGCCATCGCCCTTTTACTTACTGAAAAAAGAAAATATGATCCAAAACTATTAGTAGCTTTTGAAGATTTATTAGCACCTAAAAAGAAAAAAGTTGCCTAGGTATTACCGGGGTATTTGCTCAGCTTGATTTAATTCAAATTCCAATTGTTTCATAAATTCTTGTTCTTCTGAAAGCCTTCGAGTAACCCAAGTGAAAGTTGGATTACCAATGGCATTGCTAAAAAGATTCCAACCAAATGCAGAAAATCCAATAAGATAACTTCTCGTTTTCATCTGCTTCACATCTAAAGGCGAGAGTGGCCCGATACCAGTAAAAAACGGTGTTCGAGCCTTAATAAAATCATCACTTTTAGTTGCAAGTGGCCTGATAATCTTACGCATTCTAAACATTGAAAATGTTGCAACATAGGCTCCGTCATAAAGTACGCGGTCCCAGCGGATATCTTGCCCCATGTAAAGTTGAGCTATCATTGATGAACTTGAAGTTGCTACTGCTAATATCCACATAACGTCAAAATATTTACCATCACCAGAATAAAATCCAAGTAGGCCATCACAAATAATTGCAGTTAAAAAATTAAGTTTGTAATTGGGATCATTCCACATTTCTTTCACAGCGTCTCGAGTTGCAACTGGATTGAAAATGATTTGACTAAATGAAAGCCCACTTCTTTGCATTAACTCACCAATTGTGAGTGAAGTTATTGAGCCACCCGCTCCAGCGCCTGCCCATAACAGTCGAGATGATTTTTCACTAAAAAATTTCATCACCTCAGGCTTTGTCAATGTTGTGGGGGCTTTTAATAAACTCAAAGATGTTTTCTGTAAATTTTTGAGTGATTGTAAACCACGCTGAGGAGCTGAAAATATCGAGCCGAATTTCTTTGATGCCATGGCATACCAGAGAGCATCGATTAACCCCCGAGCATAAACATGAGCACCAGGTTGTGATTCTAAAAACCGAGAAAATTCATAACTATTTAACCCTATATAAGGACCATACTGAATATGCTGCTTGTTTCCCGCTGCTTGTAGCCCCCCACTTAGAGCTAGAATAACATTCGTACTTGCTGCGAGTGGGAATGCCACTGTATGAGCTGTCCATTGAGCTATAGCTTTACCAAAACCTATAGATATTTTTTCAGCTTTAGAAGTATAAGATTCATCAAATCCAAACGCAATTCCATATTCTTTATCTATGGGTTCAATTAAATTTCTATAATTTTGAGGTAATTGGGCAAGGGTTTTATTTCTTAGGTCTGAATGTTTCATAAAGTACTTCGGACTACCAATCCACTCTGTACCTCGAAGCCACGCCGAAACAGCTAGCACTCTTGCATTATTAATCACTTGATGGGCCATTGATTTAATAAGTGGAATATTAGCAACGACGACTTTACCTAAAACGCCATGGTCTTTATTTATTTCTTCTAATTTTGCAGCATTAAGCACGGGCTCAGAGCCTTGATTTTGCGTTTTTATTAACGATCGATAGCTCAGTGCTAAATGTTCATAGAGTTTTGGGGCATCTTTGGCCGTAGAAATAGGAGTAAGAAGAAGCATGAGCTGAGGAACTTGATCAACCATTTGATTGACTAAGAAAAAACCCATTTGAATTTTTTCAGTAGATTCATCAATCATCTTTTTCTGAATCTCTACTGACAAAAGTTTATCTTTTTTAAAGGTATCGATTTTTGCGCGTTCTTGAAGTTGTTCGTAATTGATTTTTTCTATCCAAAGCGAAAGTAATACAAATTGATTTAAATACTCTCGCAATTCAAACTTTTGAGTTCTTAAGTCATGGTTATATTGATTTATTTTTTTACGTAATCCACCAAATATTGGACTATCCTGAACCAAATCGCTAACACGAAATATTTGTTTTCCACCTGCAATAGCTTCATAACGAAATTCATTTTCAATTATTGAATTAAGATATTCCCTAAGCAGCAATAATCTGTATTGCCTTTTATGATCACTTGGAAACTTAGTAACAATAGCAATAAAATCTTGCCGATAAGTTTCGTTATCAAATTGATCTTGAACAAGTTCATCGGCATGAAGAACTTCTTTCACAACCTGAAGATCTTTTGGATCAATATTTGGCTTTACCACAGGTGCTACTGGAGCTGACAAAACTGCTGGTGTGCCGGGAGTACCACTTTGCAATTTCACTTCGGGCTTTTTAGAACCGACATTTACTTCTTCGATTGGTAAAGGTTTTTTTACTTCAGTATCAGTAACAACTGGTGGCGTCGTTGATTCACGACTAGGCTTTTCTAAAATTGTAGGTTCAATTTCTTGAGGTTGTTGGATTGTAGGTTTTGCTTTTTCTTGCTCAGGCTCTTGAGGACGTATTTTAGGCGTGCAGCCTGATACTAGTAGTACTACTAAATTTGCGGTGATTAGATTAAGAAAACTTTTGTTACTTCTTATCATATTGATACAACTTGCAATCCAAACGCCATGAAATCCCCCCGCTCAAATGCAATACACATTAACTGCTGAATGGACGCTCTAATTTGATGACAAAAATCGTCAACAAAAGATGTACGACTGACAGTAATTGTCGTCAAGAATTCTTTTGTAACTTTGAGTACTTAGTAAACAAAAATAAGGTAAAAAATACACTTCAACCACTCATCAAAAACAGTGCTCCAAAACCGTGTATCAAACCACAGTTTCGCACGCTTTCTCATACGATCACTTTGCAGCGGATAAGGCTTAATAGTAAGAGTGGCTGGGAATATTTGTGTAAACGTATTTAGAGTGCGGTGCATATGAAAGTCAGAGGTTACGAGTAAAACAGATTGGCACTGAAGAGCTTCAACGATAATAAGACTTTGCTGGGCGTTTCCGGCAGTAGAACTCGATCTTCTTTCTAAAATAACGTTTTCAAGTTCAATCTCAGGATAAAAAAGAATTTCAGGAAACATTTCACTTAAAGTCGAATATTGGTGAACTCCTGAAATAATAAGCTTTTTCACCTGCTTATGGCTGAGCAGCGTGATCCCTTCACGCACCCTTCCTGGTGCACCCGTAAGCACCACAGCACAATCAGCTTTAGAATTAATGATTGCAGATGGGGTTGAAACCAAGATTTCTGCATATTTTCGTAAAGAATAGATGGCAAGTGAGATAAAAAGAGCCGTGAATAATACCACCAAGCGCCACAAATACCTGATTTTTCTTGTGGGTTTAGCAAACTCTGTGCTACCTGTATGACCTTCGTTAATCATGTTCGCCTTCGAGGAGCTAGTTATGGCAAAGTGTGTTTATTGTTGCAAACAACAAGTGAGTGGCAACAAAGTCAGTCACTCAAATATTAAAACTCGTACTAAAAACAATCCAAATGTACAGCGTCTTAAAGCTGTCCTCGGTGGAAAAACCCAGCGCATTTGGGTTTGCACACGTTGCATTCGCTCTGGAAAAGTAACTCGCCCTACACCTCGTAGCGCGCAAAAAAGAACCGGCGAAGCGAGCGCTTAAACAACCGCTATCACTTCTATTTCTACATCCACACCTTTTGGTAAAGCTGACACTTCAACAGTGCTTCTAGCTGGTGGATTTTGCTTAAAGTAACCTCCGTAAACCTCATTAACTGCTACAAAATCACCCATTCTTTTCAAAAAAATTGTGGTTTTAACGATATTCTCAAAGTTTGCATCTGCGGCTTCTAAAATGGCTTTGATGTTTTCTAAGACCAACTTTGTTTGCTCTTTTACTGGACCACCCATTACGTTATTCGTCTTCGGATCAATTGCAATTTGCCCACTGCAAAAGAGGAATTGACCGACTTGAACAGCCTGACTATATGGGCCAACTGGCTTAGGTGCATTTGGCGTTTCAATTATTTTTTTGTTCAACATAACTTAATGACTCCTTTATGCGATCTGTATGTGTTTTTACGGCATGCCTTTTGTACACCATCATATGCACTGGACCCATCTAAACACAATGCCATTTTGAATGGCTAAGGGCTATACATGACTGCCAAATTGCGGCTCCTAATATTTAGCATTCTTGTTATGGCTTACATGCCAAATACATATGCCGACAATAATGCAGGAACCACGACCCCACCAGTTTTAAACCTTTCTTCGTGCTCACAGAAATTAGACAAAATTCTTGAATTGCAACGCATCTCACTATCAAGCAAGGTGTTTAAATTAAGAGAAATATTACTTAAATCCGATAAAAACCCTGATAACGGTTTAACTAAAATTTCTACCGTAGCTTATAGTCGTACTACTCCTGAAGGAGATATCGTTTTAAATAAACTTAAATCCCCCCTTAATAACACCTGGGATTCACTTTATTCTTATTACAATCGATTTTCATTACAAGGTGATCCACGAAATATTTTTTATCTCTTAGGCCCAGAGTTAGCTTTAAAATTTGGCTTTAAAATTAACATTCACAGAGATGGAACTACTGAGCTGATAGCCCCAAATGCTGAAAAGTTTGGAAAATTAATATACGGCATTAATGTGATCCTGAAAAAAAATGGATTCGAACCAATCACGTATTTACCGATTAAGGCAGAATACATAGCCCCTACTGATGGAGTTAGGTTTTCGTTACAAAGCAAAGGTGATTTTGAAATATATTTTCCATTTGCTGACTCTGATCCCCGCATTACAGTTCACGAAGTAAGTTATCACTTAGGCTCAATTTTACTTCCGCAAAGTATCACCCATCGAGCTCATGAGATTACACGCTACACACAAAATTTTACAGATTATCTCAAAACACGAGCTCATGAGCTAGGCGAATTAAAATCAGAAATTATCGATCAGTTACTTTTAGAAAGAAGTATTGAAATAGATGTGGGCACAGGAAACACTTCCCACGGCCTTGCACTCCTTCGTCAACAGTCAGGGCTTAAAGATTACAAATTTTTATTGGGTAGATCAGTTCATCATTATGCCCATGACGGCTTAAATTATCTAATAAGGCCAAATGTTCACCCAGTAGATGCTGTACTCTTACGCTTGTACAATATGACAAACCCACTGCGGTCTGAGGTTCAGAAATTATTATTGGTTAATGATTTTAATTTCGAATACAAAGAAAACTCTGAAGCCTTAATGGGTCGTAAAATATATTTAACTCCGAAGCAAAATAATATTTTACTAAAAATTTACAAAGATTTTATTAATTCTCATGAACCCTCTGAATTTACCAAACAATTCTCAATAACAACTGAAGAAAAAATAATGTCTGACTTAATTAAATCTATGGATGAGCGTTTACGCCAGATAGATAAGGCACTCACAGAATTACAATTGGTTTACTAATTTCCACACTAATTGACTGATCAAAAACTATGCAAAGTGCCGCCAATATTGAGCATATCGCGATTTTTCGATCATTAAATCAAAACTAAAGCGCCTGGGCAGGCACGGGCACTGCTAATGTATAAGTCATGAATAAAACTACGTCAAAAATTAAAAGCGGGACAACCCATTTTGCAAACGTGGTCGCCACCTTAAGCTTAATCTCACTTTTAATCCCACTTACAGGTCATGCGGGACAACTACTTAATAATCTTCAATATGATTCATGTACTAAAGAGTCTTCATCGTATGCAGGAGAAATTTGTCGCCTTGTTGTTGACGAGCGCCTTTTTAACGACATAAGTGAAAATGCAACTGCACAGCCACAAATGCCACATATGGAAGTAACCCATAAATCCCTTGCACAACTTGAGTTAGAAATTGATTTAAGCATTAAAGATCTGGGCAAATTTAGTATCACAGGAAAAAATATTAAAAACATTGATTCAGAGCTAGAACCACTTTTTATCCGTGCTAATAATAAAGCGGCCAATACCTATGAAAAAACACAACGACTTGAATTTATTTCAACATACTACTCTGCCCTTCAACGTAGCAAAGACAGTTTAGAAGCTGCCATTGAAGTTCTTTTAGAGTTATCAGCAAAACAACGAAAATCTGCAATACGTGAAGGTAATCTCGATGCAAAAATCTGGCTATTTGAAGTACAACTTGCTATTGCACTAAAAAATATCATGGAGCCCAAACAATCATTTAGTGAGTTTGTGAAACTATTCATGAATACCTCAACAGTGAGTGACCCAAAGGGTTTAGAACATTTTTTAAAATATTACGGTGACTATCGAGGCGCTAAGCCCGAATCAGCAAGAACACAGACAAACGATTAACAGGTACTTTCATGATTTTCAAAAAACAACTCTACTTTGCACTTTCACTTCTTCTCAGTACTACTTTGCATGCAGATTCAGCAAAAAAACCAACTCGTGCAGAATCTTACGCCAAACCAACAATTGTGAAATCACCCTTAAAGACAGTCGAAGATTCCATTTTAGAATTAGATGTGAGTAATAAATTTCCAAACAGTGGTGAAAATCCTAAAGTCAAAGCAGGCGTTGACGTGAGTGATCTAGACCTTGAAGATTTAAGTAATCTCGCAAAAAGAAAAACATTTAAAGAGTTTAAAGTTGAAGATATTGAACTTCACTATCAAAGATATAATATCGATCGCCCTGATTTTTTTGCAGTTTTTGGTGAATTAGCGGACATCGGCATTGGTCAAATCCATCTTTTAGTTGATCTCAATGGTCGAATGACAGCTGATTTCAAAGAAGGTGAAACCACCAGCACTGATTTTAAAGTAGAAAATCTAATAAAAGGTGACCCTATGGCTGAAGGGATTAGATTTCTAATCGAGAAGAAGGGTTATAAATTCGCAACACTAAGTGATATCGAAAATGGAAAAGTTAAAAATGGTAAATATATCTATAGCCCACTTTACAAAAGCGAAACTCCCCTAATGAGATGATTGATATCATGCACTTAAAAACCATGCAGGCCGTAGGTAAGATTCAAGATAAAATCGTACAAATTTATGCATCACATGGCTCAAACAACAACACTAGAGCGGCTAGAATAAATTGGCGCATTATCGACAACGACCCCCTTGTAGCAGCACATCGACTCCTTTTATCAACAGATTATGAAGCTGCTTTTAGACGATCTGATGTGAAGGGTATTTTTGAAGTTCTTGATAGACCACCTATGACATTCGTATATCAAGACGGAACATCCCAAACTATCTATGCTAGTAATGGCCGTCATAATCCTCACGATGCAACCACTGTTGCTGACCTCATCGGTGCAACTAATAACGAAATTAAGTTTGATCATCTTACAATTGCCAACTTTGCCTTCACTAAGGGTGAGGTAACAAAACATCTTAAAGGATGGACAATTAAGAAAAAAGACAATACACGCGAAGTGCATAAAGGTTTATTAGAAATTCAACCTGAATTTCCGATTTTTCTATTTGTAGACGGAAAATTTGCTGGGCTCTACGGCTACGAAGAACCTGCCCTTTTTAAAGGTTTTGATGTACAAGCTCCCGATTTCAAAACACCTGATGGAAAATTAATCCGTGGAAAATACATGGAAGGTTTTTCAAAAGATCAGGTAAAAAGAGTTGAAGGATATGTATTTCAAAAACGTGATCCCCATGGAATTTCTGAAATTGACCCTAACGGCCCCCCCCACACAATACGTAATGCACGGTAAAATTGTAAAACGAGATGTTACTGACCCTAAACCAAAATTTGATGGTCCGAAAGAACAATCACAAATATCAGTAGATACACCAAATCTAAGCAATCATTATCAAAACTTAGAATTATTAACTGATTATACATTTCCACGTAATGCCCCAACAGCCGTGAGTATAGAAAAAAGTATTCAAGAAATTGCTCGTGCAGAAGGCACAGAATTAAGCTTAGGGGTATTACGCACATCAACTGCAAAATTATTTGGAAAATCTAAATTTGAACTTGAAATTAATGACATTGAGAAACTTAAAAATGCTTATGAACAAAAAGATTGGATAAGTGCTACTAAAATTTTAAACAAAATCAACGAGCAAGAAACTTCATTAGAAAAAGAAACAATTACTAAAACAGAGGGAATACGTCGTATTAAAGTACTGATGGCCGTTATTGATTGGTATACAAAACTACCGAGCTACCCAGGTGTTACTCGAGAATTATCTGTTGAACAAATTTCTGGTATCGCTACTACAATTTCAATTCACCAAAGTTCAGATATTTTACGTTCAAAATTTATGCTCATGCGTATTCTAAAAAGATCTGATTCAGAAATTCCATTTTCAAAATTAGAACATCAAGTCAATGAGGCTTGGAAACTTATGGGTCTTGAGGGCGAAATGCCATTCTACAAGCCTAACGATTCCACAGATCTTCCTACTATAGACAAAAAAGATAAAAAACCCAAAGCGCCAGTTAAATTAAAAACACCTAAAAAGCCAAAGAGCAGCACAAAAAAATGCACCGATAAACTTAGCGACCTTTCGAAGAAGAAAAAGAAAAGCGCTTAGATTTAGAGCCTGCGCGATCCAAAAGTGTTGCCACAATCATATCACTTGTAACATTAGTTGCGGCTCGAAGACGTCCTAAAAACCAATCTACAGGCAATAAAAGCGGCACAGTTGAAAGGGGTAAACCAACTGCACCAACAACGAGTGATAAGGTAATAAACCCAGCTTCTGGAATACCCGCAATCCCGGCGGCGGCTGCAATCGAAATCATGCTCATAGAAATTTGTTGGTTAAAATCCATTGAGACGCCATGAAGTTGGGCTATGAATATTACAGCCACAGCTTCATATAAAATAATTCCATCATTATTTAAATTTGTCCCGATACAAGCAGCAAGACGAGAAGATTGATCTGAAACTTTCATTTTTTCACTTAGAGTTTTTAAAGTTACCGGTAAAGTTGCAAGACTACTCCCTGTACCTAAAGCCGCTATTATAGGTTCACTCCCCTTTTTAAGGAATTTCATAGGCGATTCGTGCACAAAAAATACTAAAAGCATCGAATAGTACAAAAAAACATGAACCAAAAGACCGAGCACTACGAGACCAACAAAAACGCCAAGTGCATTAAAAACTTCAAAACCACTTAAACCAACTGTTTTTGCAATTACCGCAAATACAGCAAGGGGGATAATACGAATAACCCACCCTAAAATGGTCGTAATAAGCCGAAAACATGTTGAAATAAATTTTTGAAACACAACTACTTCATCGCTGTGCTGAGAATTTATCAATTTACGAAGTGCTGCTCCTAAAAACAGTGCTAATAAAATTACCGGAATTATATTATTAGAAACAAAAGGTTCAAAAAAACTCGTAGGTATAAAACCTTGCAATATAGACTGAAGATTTAATGTTGGTATTGCTCCCGCACTTTGAGCAACGGGCAAGGCAATACTTGCTTTTAATTTTTCTAAATCCACGTAATCTTTTATTGGAAATAAGTTTGAAATTGTCAGTGCAATGATTATTGCGACACAAGAATTAATCGTTGTGATAAATACAAGCTTAGCACCCTTACGTTTAGGTATCTGAGTTTTACAAAAAGCATCAATAATTGCAAAAAAGATCAAGGGTATTGAAAGCGCTTTTAATAATCGTATGATTACTAAGCCCACTTCACCTAAGGGCTCAGCATCTTTTCCTAATACTACGCCCACTATCGCGCCAAGAACTAGAGCTGAAACGAGCTGTAAGGCTAAAGAAAAACGCACCATTAAATGAGAATCTCTATTGGTTTTTTATGAAGATTATAATCACTCGCCATAACATAACCATAGGCCCCAACATCACATATGGCCCACAGATCTCCCTGTGATGGAATCACAAGTTTTCGATTTTTAGCAAGCCAATCACTTGACTCACATATTGGGCCCACAACATCTAGATTAATTGTTTTTCCACCCTTTTGATTAACAGGAAGTATTTCGTGATAAGAATTATAAAGTGCTGGCCTGATCAAATGATGCATGCCTGTATTTAAAATAACAAATGTTTTATAAGGAGTTTTTTTAACATACTC
Organism: Oligoflexia bacterium; assembly: GCA_034439615.1. Taxonomy (NCBI): domain Bacteria; kingdom Pseudomonadati; phylum Bdellovibrionota; class Oligoflexia; species Oligoflexia bacterium. The sequence continues at coordinate 65,336 of JAWXAT010000051.1, forward strand.
AACTTGAGCTAGCAACACTCCAGCATCACCCACAAGAAACCGACCCGGCTCGCAGAGTATTTTGCACCCCAAGGGCTTTAAATATGATTCAACCATTTTCCCGAATTTTTTAAGATCAATGGTTTTTTGCCTCTCATAGGAAATCCCGATTCCTCCACCAATATCAAAATGGCTCAATGCAAACCCTTGACGCTGTAACTCCTGATAAACCGGAACTGATTTTTTAAAGGCCGCTTCGTAGGGATTTATTTCAGTTAATTGCGACCCAATATGAAAATCTAAACCAATAAGTTTTAAATTTTTTGGATTTCGCTTAAGAATTTTTAAAAGCTCAGGAATAAATTTTTTATCCATTCCAAATTTATTCTCACGAAAACCTGTTGTAATATATGGATGAGTTTTTGCATCAACATTCGGGTTAAGCCTAAAACTCACACATGCACATTTTTTAAGCCTACGCGCAACCCGTGCAATACGATCTAATTCTTGTGGACTTTCTACGTTAAATAAATAAATACCGATTTTTAAAGTTGCTGTGATTTCTTCTTCGGATTTTCCTACACCAGAAAAAATAATATCACGACCTTTAAACCCACACTCAAGGGCACGGGTTACTTCACCCCCGCTCACAACATCTACGCCTATTTTTTGAGCCTTAAGAAATTTTAAAACTTGCCTATTTGAATTAGCTTTCACCGAGTAGTGAATGCCTAAAGTTTTTGTGAACGCCTCTTTTAGAATTTCAAGTTTTTCACCGATTCTTTTCTTAGAATAAATGTAAACTGGGGTTTTATTCTTCCTACCTAAAATGCCGAGGTCTATGCCCATAAATTTTAATTTTTTATTTACATACTTTACTGGCTTCTTAGTCATTGTTGTTTCTCTTAATGTCTGTGTCTGGGGCTAAAATATTTTGCTACTTCAGGAACACTTTCACCAGCCATAATTGCTGCTAGTAAAGCCGCCGAACCATGCCCCCATGAAAATCCATGCCCCGTGTAACCACCACACATAAATACTCGATCAGAATTTGTAGGCCCAACAAAAGGTAGTGATGTGAGACTTGCCCCCATAATACCCGTCCATACGTATTCCCAATCGATAGTCTCTGAAATGTCATAATGTTTGGCGACAAATTCTTTTAACCCTTGGCTGATGTATTCATTCGTCGCAAGTGAATAGGTACCTAATTCTTTTGTAGGAGAATTATTACGCCATCCACCAATCATCAGTCTGTTATCTTCAGTAACAAGTGCATACTCATAACCGTGATCAAAAGAATGAGGAAATCGAACTTTAAAATCATGTTTTAAGGGCTTAGAGGTAATAATCTGACCGCGAAATGGTTCAATAAGACCTCGGCTTTTTACAAATTCAGAAAATATTGGAGAATATGCATTTGCAGCAATTACTACCGCATCTGCTAAAATTACTCCATTTTCAGTCTGTAATTTGACGCCATTACCTGTATCTTCCACAGCTGTTACTTTAACGCCGGTATGATACTGGCCTTGGTTATTGAGAAAACTTTGAATTAAACCATTTCTAAATTTTGTAGGATGCGCTTGAGCCGAACCACGCTCATATCGAGCACCAAAACTATTTTTAAAACCAAGATTTTCAATTTGTTTTGCGTCGTAATACTCAGATTCGAAACCTAAAGAATTTAAAAGCTTAACAGAATCACGACATTCACGGTCTTCAGCTTCATTAATTGATATAACCAAGTACCCATCGCGTCTGTAATCGGCATCCATTTTGAGTTCTTTAATTGTGTCTTCTACTTGATTACACAGTTCAATAGAATGAGCCCAAAGACAGCGTGCTTTTTCAATTCCATGAATCTCTGAAAAAGCTTTCATCGATTCAACGGTTCCATAAAGAATATGACCACAATTCCTAAACGTCGCAGCTTGCTCTGGCTTGTAATCAATTAAGAGAATGTCTTCAAAACCTTTTTTTTGCAGAAAGTATCCCAAACTTGCACCCGAAAAACCTGAACCGATAACAACAATAGATGCTTTTTGCGGAACTTTTTCTAAAGAACCCGTAATCAGAGGCACTTCTAGCCAATAAGGAAAACCATTTTCTGCCATGGAGTCTTGTATGCCTGACCCTGCTTTATTTTGCAAATATCCCTTTTTAGACCCGACGCATTATTAACACTTAATTGACTTGTAAATGCATGCCATGATGTAATTTTGATTCAACAACAATCGGGGCATTAGTACTCGAACAACTTAGGAGAAACACATGAATAAAGTCACAGGACTTGTAGTTGCAACAGCAGTATGCGCAATGTTCGCATCAGGAGCACGTGCAGAAGAAACTGCTGTACCTGCAAAAGCGGATGCAAAAGCTGCAAAAGCTGAGAAAAACCATTGCAAAAACAAAGCTCATTGCGCAGGCAAAGGCAAAAATTCTTGCAAAGGCAAAAGCGGATGCAAAGGTAAAGGCGAATGCAAAGGCCATGGCGAAGCTACAACTCCCGCTGCACCACCAGCTCCATAATATTTTTTTGAAATATAGACAGCCCAAGAGTAATAAGACTCTTGGGCTTTTTTGTATTCTGAGATACACATGCCTTGAGGGGTTGAAATGCTAGGATATGGTTTAGGATTAAGATCACCACATTACGAAGAAGTACTAACTAACCAACCTAAAGTTGATTGGTTTGAAGTCATTTCTGAAAATTTCATGAACGTAGGTGGTCAGCCTCGTCGCATATTGCATTCAATTCGCGAAAACTATCCCGTTATTCTTCATGGTGTATCGATGTCTTTAGGAGCGATTGAACCGCTCAATAAAGAGTACATGAAACAACTCAAAATATTAGCTGATGAAATTCAACCTCAATGGATGTCGGATCATCTTTGTTGGGGAAGTCATGGCCCACACTATGCCCATGATTTACTTCCACTCCCCTACACAGAAGAAACACTCAAACATCTCACTACTCGCATTCAATATGTTCAAGATTATCTTAAAAGACCTTTTCTTGTAGAAAACGTTTCAAGCTACTTAACTTATAAAGAATCAGAAATGCCCGAATGGTATTTTTTAAATGAACTTGTCACAAGATCAGGCTGCAAACTTCTTTTAGATATTAATAATATTTATGTTAGTAGTTGCAATCATGATTTTAATGCGTCAGAGTTTTTAAACGCGCTCCCGAAAGATTGTGTCGGTCAATTTCATCTGGCAGGTCATTTAGATCTTGGAAAATACGTCAACGACACACATGACCACGATGTATGTGATGATGTATGGGATCTTTACCAAATAGCTTGCGAAAGATTTGCCCCAGTTGCGACGATGATTGAACGCGATGATAATATTCCAGAGTTTATAGAACTGCTTGGTGAAATGAACAAATCAAAAGAAATTCAAGAAAAAATCAGAAACGAGAAAAACCGTGAATTTAGCAGAAATTCAAAAAGAGTTTTGGAAGTACCTATCCAGTTATAACAAGCTTCCCAATCTCATTAAAAATAGTGTCGAAAATTCAAAAGATTTTACTATCGATGAAAGACTTGCCGTTTATGGCAATGCCTATCTTTGGCGATTACAAGAGGCTATTGCCATGGACTTTCCAATTCTTGGTCATTTCATGGGCCATGATCAATTAATGAATGCCATTAAAGATTATCTAGAAGTGAACCCTTCTGAATACTTTTCTATTAGCCGCGCAAGCGCTAAGTTTCCGTACTTTTTAAAAACACATCCTATAATTGGATCATATGTTTGGGCAGATGAATTGGCGCAATTTGAATGGGCTAAGGTATCACTTTTTGAAAATCTTGATCATGGTATTTTAACCAAGTCAGAATTAATAAAAATTCCTACAGAGAAATGGCCCACACTAAAATTTAAACTTATTCCCAACCTTACTATTATGCATACCACCTACCGCATTGAAGAACTCAGTGAAGAAAGTGAATTAGATATAAAGTTAACACCCACCCCTCAAAGTCTTAAGGTATGGAGAAAACAAGAAGAAGTTTATTTTTCAACCACATCTCATGAAGAAGAAGACCTTCTCATGGCCATTCGGGCTGGAAACAATTTTAATGAAATATGCTCACAATTTGGGATCAAATACTCTGAAACTCAAGCCGCTCAAATGGTTTTTAACATCATAACCGACTGGCTCGATGATGAAATCATTGAAAGCATAACGTATTAATTATTAAATTTTCTTTTTAGAATTTGAGCGAAAAACCCGTCCTCTTCATGAAAATCAGGCCTTCGAATTAAAGGTTCGCCAACAGCTTCAAAGTTTTCATGAGTTTTTAAAAATTCTTCAACAACTTGTTGGTTTTCTTCTCGTAATAAACTGCAAGTAGCATAGACAAGTCTTCCACCATCTTTTACAAGACGTGAGTAATCATTTAAGACTTTACGCTGTAGTTCTTTAACACGCTCTAATTCTTCTAAAGAAAGTTTCCATTTGCTATCAGGATTTCTACGTATAACACCCGTCCCACTACAAGGAGCATCAATCAGCACGCCATCAAATGCATCGTGGTGTTTTTTAACATCTTTAGTAGTTTCAAATTTTTGAACACGTAAATTCGAAACTCCAGCCCTACGTGCTCTGATTTTTAATTCTTCTAATTTTCGTTCAGAAACATCTGCAGCTAAAAGTGTACCTTTGTTATTCATCAGTGCTGCTAAATGAAGTGTTTTACCACCTGCACCTGCGCAGACATCGGCAATTCGCTCTCCTGGCTTTGGGTCTAAAAGAGGTGCGATTCGCTGTGAAGCTGTGTCTTGAACTTCGAAATGTCCGTCATTAAAAGCTTTTGTTACAAATACATTACGTCTTTCTTTTAAAACTAATCCGTCTGGTAAATCTTCATAAATATAAGCTTCTATTTGCTCGCTTTTTAACTGAGCTTGAAGTTTTTCACGGTCAGTTTTTAAACGATTCGTACGAATATTCACCGATGCGGGGTCATTAAGTGACTGCATGAGTTCTTGTGCTTCAGAACCATAATTTGAAACAAATTTTTCATACAGCCATTGAGGAAATGAAAGTGCTTCCCAAGGTTGTTTTTTACTATCATTAATTTTACGCATAATTTCATCAGATGATTCTAATGCATTTTTATATTGAGGTAACTTTTCAGCTATATAGGGAACAGCATTTTCTTTATTGCGCCACATTTCATAATATATCCAACGTCGCACAAAATCTTTGGGTTCTGTAAGTTTAAAGGGCATGCCGTCCATACTTGCGAGTAAATTCCACCAACGAACCATATCATAAACTGTTTCAGCAATGTAACGACGATCACGACTTCCTAATTTTCTATTTGCTTTAAAAGCGTGATTTATAACTTTATCGGCGTAAAACTGATCAACAAAAATATGTTGAAGTGATTCTACAACCGTACGTATTAAGCTGGGATGCCATAGAGTATTCATGAAAGTACCTAACTAAAATGTGAAGATCGTTCCAATGCTTGCAAAAAAGCCGTTGGTTTGACCATCTGAGAGCAAAAGAAAGTGATTTTTCATTCCTGTTTCTGCAAAAAACCCAACAGAATCTAGAACATTAAAAAACCTCACACCTGCAACCAACTGATAATTGATAGCAAGAAAACTTTCATTTGGAATTTGTTGAAAGAAAAATCCAGGCCCGATTCCTACACCGAAATAAAGAGGAAACTTACTTGTAGAATCAGGAAGCATGAGCATAAGAAGTGCTGAGAGTTGAACAGGTTTCCCTTCAGGGAGTTCATAACCCATAAGATCAGCCCTAATAAGTCGATCTATGATGCTTGTGAATTGATCAGTTTTATAAGTAAAACCAAGATTAAGACGCCCGGCATTGTCTACTTGAGGACGATCACCCCAACGATATGAAGTAGAATTAAAAAACGTTCCCATATGAACGGTCATGTAATGATCTTCAGCTGATATGTCCCGCTGAGATGTTTTAGCTGTTGTTTGTTTTCCGGGTTTTTCTGGCTTCGCGAGTTCGTCAGAAGCAGGGCTACGCGATGGTCTAAAATATTTAGACGCTTCTTGCTCCGCTTTTTGTGAACCATCATCGTTTACTTCTGTTTTTGCAAAAGCATTTGAAGAGTTCAATGTGAGTGATGTGCAAAATAAAACTGAAAATGTCAAAATTAGCTGTTTCATGGTGCCCACTATCGCATTTTGATTTAAAAAAGGCAATAATGCATTGCGTTGCTTGACACAAAACCCCCTACTCAAGTAGCCTCTTAGGTATGAAATGCCCATATTGCAGTCATCAAGATGATAAAGTTTTAGACACTCGTGTTCAACGTGAGGGAAATTTTATCCGACGTCGTCGTGAATGCCTAAATTGCCATGGACGCTTTTCTACTCAAGAAACAGTCATGGAGGTTTTTCCGCTGGTCATAAAAAAAGATGGCCGAAGAGAACCCTTTAATAAAGATAAAATTTTAAACGGAATTAAAACTGCCTGCCAAAAAAGACCCGTGAGTCTTCAACAAATGCAAGAGGTGGTGGAACGTGTTGCCAAATGGGTGGTTGATCATTACGACCATGAAGTTCTTTCAAAATCCATTGGCGAAAAATTGATGAAAGAAATGTTTAAACTAGATGATGTCGCCTATGTGCGCTTCGCTAGTGTTTACCGTCAATTTAAGGACATCCATGAATTCATGAATGAACTTGAAGTCGCTAAGCAAAAAGACGATACTCCGCCCTTTGAATTAACACCACCACCGCAGTAACCAAGCTAAGGATACCATGGGTTTTAGACGTCGTTCGCGAGAGATCGCTCTTCAAATTTTGTTTCAAACTGAATTTACCTCTCATACTCCTGAGCAGGCATTGGCGCTTTATTTAGAAAATTTTGAAGCTGATCCAGAGACAAAAGAATTCGCCATGCGTTTAGTCAATGGTGTTGGTGAACACCGACAAGAGCTTGATAGTATAATTCAATCACATTCACAAAATTGGAAAGTTCACCGCATGGCGTTTGTTGATAAAAACATTCTACGAATTGCCACTTTTGAACTTAAATTTTTAAGCTCTGAAATCCCAACAAATGTTGTCATTGATGAGGCTATTGAAATCGGAAAACGTTTCGGCAGCCAAGAAACATCAAGCTTCGTCAATGGCGTCCTTGACAATATCTCTAAGAGTTTGGCAGGCTAACATCTGTATTAATTGCTCACAACGGGGGTTTGGTGGCTTTAAGAGATGAAGTACATTCCCATCAAGAAAAAACTTGGATACTTTGCATAGCAGAAAATTTCGTAACTAAACCCTTATCTCCACTCATTGACCTTGTAGATTGGTATAACAATCAGCTTTTAACTAAATCAATATTAGGTGGCCAAGTAAAATTAAAATTTGGCGATCGCACTCTTATGGCCACATCTGGATTATTGCCCGTTGAAAAAATATTAATTATGGGCCTTGGCAACTCAGAACAACTCACCACTGCACAAGGCAAAATCTTTATTCAAGACTTAAGTCAAACCCTTGAAAAACTAGGCGAAACAAATCCATGGGTCATCATGGCAGCTGATACGCCACCAAAATTCATTGAAGAAATTAAAAAGTCCCGGACTTCCATCAACTCACTGTCACAAGCTAATATCTCAGTAGGCTAAAGCAGATACAGATACAAATTCCAACTACCTTAGGAAACTCCATGAATCAGTGGGTAATAAAAAAAATCCAACAACTCAATAATAGATACAGATCATTTAGTAATAGAGTTGGGAGCCTTTTAGGAGAACCACCATCTAACGTTCACATACCTCATAATATAAAACCCAAGATGATCGATGAACTAGATCTATTGTGGAATGAACTTCCGACAAGAGAACAAAACACACAACAACTCCTCACTCTACTCTCTGGGTTTTATAAAGCAGGGTTCATTGTAAAAAGTCATATTGATGGTTGTCGCATTAAAAATTATTTTTTAGAAAATAAAAAAGAACTTATTGGCCCCCTTCTTGATCAAACTTTTGTGAGGTTTACTCCAAGTTTAAAAAATTCAAAACTTATTCATCAACCCCAACGTTTAGCTGCCCATGCACTCTTAAAAACACTGGGTTTACAAAAACTTACATGGGAAGAAAACAGTGTGGCCATTCATTTTTGGCTCTACCCAGATGAATCAACAAGTCTCATCTTAATGAGTGATATTCAAGAACCTTTGCGCTATCAAATCGTCAGGAAAACACAAGCCCTCATCCAACACCGTTTTGGGAAAGGTTTAAATGTCTAATATTGGCGGAACAATATTTATAGTCAGTGACGGTACAGGTGAAACGGCTTCTGCCATTGTCAAAGCAGCACTGGTTCAATACCCCGACCGTGATATCAGCCTTGTACGGTGTAAAAACATTCGAACCGAAGAACAACTTGATGGCATCATCGAAGAAGTTAAGGCTCGAGACGGTGCCGTGGTATTTACTGTGGTTAGTAGTAAACTGCGTCAAAAAATTGAAAATCTCTGCCAAATTAATAAAATTCCTTATAAAGATTTATTTGGGCCACTGCTTCAAATGTTTAGTAAATATTTTCAAAAAGAAGAAACCAATTTTACAGCTGGTTTACTCAGACAAACAGATGAAAAATATTTTAAACGTATTGAAGCCATTGAATTTACAGTTAAGCACGATGATGGAAAAGTTGTCAGCGACCTTGAAAATTCAGATATTGTGCTTGTCGGTATTTCTAGAACGAGTAAAACACCATTATCAATTTTCTTAAGCCACAAGGGCTGGAAAGTTTCTAATGTTCCAATTGTACTTGGGGTTTTACCACCAAAAGAGCTATTTACTATTGATCAAAAAAAGATCATCGCATTAACAATTGATCCTGAAAAGCTCGCGCGTATTAGAAAGAATCGTCTTGAAAAGCTTGGGCAGGACTTAAGTAGTGATTATGCTAGCGAACGTCATATCCATGAAGAATTAGAATATGCCACTCAAATTTTCTCTAAAAACCGTCGCTGGCCTGTATTTGATGTTACTGAAAAAGCGCTTGAAGAGACTGCTACCGAGATCACAAAACTCATAGCAAGTCGTCAGGGAATTACAGGTCTTGAGAATTTCTAGTTTTTCTCTTGGGTTCATACTGTTACTATTAATTTATGGCAATGATTTCTAAAGGTCTAGGGCTATACATCATCTTGTGTGCCTCATTTTTTGCAGTAAATGCTGAGGCAAAACTTTTTCGTAATGCCTATGTGCAATTTGAACTTCCTGAATCTTGGAATTGCAATCTCGAAGGCACTGAATGGGTTTGCGCAAGTACTAAAAAAGATGATGCGCGAGAGAGCATTATTATTCTCACTGCAAAAGAAGTTGGCCCTCAAGATAGTTTTGCCTCATATGAGAATTATTTAAAAGTACCACGATTACTTAAATTACCAACGGGCAAAGAAACTCCCAGCCAAGTCAAAAACAGTCGCATTCGAAAAATTAATGATCATCAATGGGTTGATTCTCTACATTTAGGAAGTGAGATCTCTGGCTACTACACACGTTATCTTGCAACTATTAAAGACAAACTAGCTATTCTTGTTACGCTCAGTGCTCATCAAAAATTTTATACAAAATTTAGTAATGATTATTTTAAAGCAGTCGAAAGTTTACGTGTGGTTGCAACTAAAGATCTTTTTGCGCCCAAAGCACTGGCTCCTGTAAAACCTGGATCTGAAACCATTGGAGTTGGAACAAACACAAGTTTACCTGGCGATGAAGCTCCACCCGAAGAGGAAAATGGGGAAAGTCATGAACCCTTAGTACTGGGCGGCGGTGGATTATTACTTTTAGCTCTTGGCTATTACATGTGGCGCAAAAAAAATATCTAATCAATAACAGTCTTTAATTTTAAATCTAATTCTGGTCTTAAAATTTTATACTCTCTCATTACAAGTTCTACATATTTTTGAGTCGACGGAATCAAAGGAATTCCACCTTGCCTGATCACACGATTTTCCCCAGCATGGTATGCAGCCAGAGCAAATGAAATTTTATTATCAAAAAGATTTAAAAGATGTCGTAGATATCTTGCGCCACCGGAAATATTTTCTGTTGGATTAAATGCATTACGCACTCCCCAAATTCGAGCTGTTTCAGGCATCAATTGCATAAGCCCTAACGCACCTTTTGAGGAAACCGCATTTACATGCCAATTACTTTCAATGGCTATTACAGCTTCTATAAGTGAAGCATCAATTTTTGATTGCATTGCGGCTTCTCTGATTATTTTTTTAAAACGCGCACGAACAATATCAGGGGGAAACCTCAATTCAGGATGTGTTGCTAAAATCGGATTACCATCGGCATCAATGTATTTAAAAAGTGTGCTGCGACTACTTGAAATAGCATCAAGAGAAAATACAGAAATGCAAAAGAACGCACTTAACAAAAAACACACGTTCATAATACCCCCCAACTAGACCTAACAGGTTATGCTCATTCTATGAAATTTTTGTCAGACTAGCAATATGTGGCACACCCAAACTTGAATGAGAATTCTTGCTGTGTTAGACTCTAGAGGATGATGACAACAGAGATAACGGCATTATTAAAAGAATGGGGAGTTACCATCGGACTCTTAGCAGTTGCTGCAACTGCACTGGGCACTTTGCTAGTCCTTAGTCTTAGAGAATTTGCGTTTTGGTTTTTAAGATTAAATAAAATTCTTAATAACCAAAAAGAAGTACTCGCTCGTTTAGAAACACTCGAAAAAACAGTAAAAGCAGATTCTGCACTACTAACAGAGCTAACGACTGCTGAAATCCCTTCGACCACAATGTCACAAAATACTGCAATTCAAAATGTAGCTGCGAATTCTAATCTTAAAAACTCAACCTCAAAGTCAGATACAAAATTTCCTATTTAAAAAATTTCTTGATACTTTTTAACCTCAAGTAATCCAATGGGTCGCACCTGCTCGATTACATCTGTAGATTTAGATAACACAAGAATTTTAAGATCCTTTGGGTTTAGGTGCTTTTTAATTGAGGCGTTCACATCGCTTGCTGAAATATTTTCAACATTGCTGACAAAATTTCTTAAATAATCATCCGGTAAACCATACAATCTTAATATTGCAAGATTGAACCCAAGACGTTCAGACGTTTCTATTGAGCGAGGAAATGAGCCCATCATATAATTCTTTGCAGCTTCAACTTCATCTTTTGTGACGCCACTTGAATAATACTCATTAAACACTTTCAATGTTTCATTAATTGTAAGGGCCGTTGACTCATTTTTTGTAAAGGTGGAAATAAAAAATGGCCCGCGATCTAATCGGGCATCAAAACTACTTGATATTCCATATGTCAGACCAAGTTGCACTCGAATGCGATCCATTAAGCGCGATGAAAAGTTTCCGCCTAACACCGTAGTCGCTACTCTTAACTGAAGATAATCCTCAACAGTTCGTTTTACTCCCATGTGACCTAAAATGATTTGTGTTTGTGTTAAATCAGGTTTGTCAATAAGTCGAATATTCACACCATTAATTTCAGGTGGTGATGTGTAGTTTTTTGATTCTAATGGTTTTTGAGTCCATGGAGTAAGACTTGATTTGATGCGCACAAGCATTTCACTATTTAAATCTCCAGTGATCACGAGTACTGCATTATTTGGCCTAAAGCGTTTCATGTAGAGTTTTATAATATCTTTTCGAGTGATTGAATTCACATCACGCTCAAGACCTGAAATTGGCCGCCCATAAGGATGACCGCCAAATAAATAAGATTCAAAGGCCTCTGAAGCAAAACGATCTGGGTGATCCACACGCCTGTTAATACCTGCTAAGATTTTTTTCTTCTCTCGTAAAATTTCTTGTTCATTAAAGCTTGGATTTAAAAGTACATCAGAGAAAATTTCCCAAAGGTGCACTTGATGAAGACTCAGGCCTGAAACTTGAAACCAACTATAATCTTCTCCAACAGATTGCTCAAGCTCACTACCCAGTTGACCAAGACCATCTGCAATTTGTGCAGCAGATAGCTTTGTGGTTCCTCGCCCCATAGCTTGTGTCATAAGATTCATGGCACCTGTTTTAGCCATAGGGTCAGAAGTTGAACCATCTTTAAGTAAAAGACCAAATCCAATTGAGGGTAAGGTGCGATCTTCAATGGTTATGACCTCTAAACCATTGGGCCATTGTTCAACTTTATAATCCCGTAACTTAAACCCCGGGCTATCTGACGTATTTTTTTGGATAGCAGGTGTGCTTTGAGATTGTGGCCCTTGCGTAGATGAACATGCCGATAAAATCAGAGCAAAAAAGAGATTGGTAAAATAATACCTTTTCATGGCTTTTTCCCTTTCTCAGGAACGAGAACAATAACTGTACGATTTTTTGGAGCAAAATATTTTTGCGCAACTCTTTGAATATCTAAGGCGTTTACTTTTTCGTATTTAATTAAATCATCAAATGCGTTTTCAAAACTTCCTGTGATAATTTCGTTAAGCGCAAGACTCTGTGCTTTTCCGTGTACAGTTTTCATAGATGAAACCCAATGAGACATAATTTGATTTCGAGCTTTTTCAATCTCAGAAGTCTTCACTTTTGATTTCATAACTAAATTGAGTTCATCATAAAGTGCAGCCAATGCCTTGGTGTGTGAAACACCAGGTTTTAGTTCAATAAATATTTCAAATAATCCTGGATCTTGAGGTGTAAGTGAAGCGCCCGCCACATTCGTTGCAATTTGATCGTTATATACAAGGCGTTTGTAAAGCCTACTTGAATCACCTTCTGATAAAATATTTGATAATAAATCTAAAGCAAAACTATCAGGCTCTCCTTGACGGCTAATATGATATCCAATCACCACATGTTCAGTCTGGGCAGAACGTTTAATTGTTACCTTACGCTCTTCAATTTGCTTAGGCTCTTGAGCTAAAGCGGGTTTAGGCACTACAACTTTTGGCAAATGCCCATAATACTTTGTAATAAGATCCATCGTTTGATTTGAATTATGATCCCCGGCAACAACGATCACAGCATTTGAAACACTGTAATAGGTTGCAAAAAATTTCTTACAGCGCTCAAGATCAATAGCATTGAGATCTTTCATCCAGCCAATAATAGGCCACTTATACGGATGAACTTTAAATGCAGTCGACCAAATGGCTTCATTAAGTACCCCGTTGATTGAATTATCAACGCGCATACGTCGCTCTTCTTTAACAACTTCTCTTTCACTTTTAAGATTTTCTTCACTGATTTGAAGGTTCTCCAGCCTGTCAGCTTCAAAATCGATGACTAATTTAAGTTTGCTGCTGGGTAGATCTTCGTAGTAGCCCGTGTAATCATAATTTGTGAAAGCATTGTTTGAAATGCCGTTTCCCTGCAGCATTTTTTCAAACTCAGTGCCCGGAAATCTTTTACCACCTTTAAACATCATATGTTCAAAAAGATGAGCAATCCCCGTGTATCCAGGCTCTTCGTCTTTTGATCCGACCCGAAACCATGTGTGGTAGCTTACCGTCGGAACAGTATGATCTTCGTAAAGCAGAACTGTTAATCCGTTAGGTAAAACTTTTTTTTGCACCGGGAATCTGAGCTTTGTAATATCTAATTTCGTCGTTGCGCCAAAGCTTGTGACCGTAAAAAGAATTACACTCATCACCATAAGAAGTTTCATCTAAGTTGCCTTTCTAAACATTGATCTATTATTGTCGTCATTCGCGGTGTTGCAGTCAAACAAACCAATAGTAACGTATCGAGTTATTCACGACCCTTAATGGAACTAGCTCCACTTTCTTTCAATAAGTAGCCCCACTATGGAACCATCCACAACCTAACCAAAATCTTAAAGTTAGTTTAATTCAGTCTTAACGAGAAAAAGCAGGACTTAGACTTTGGCATAGGGGTTGCTATTACGAAAGCCAGAATCATTACATTTAGTATTACGACTCAAGATGTACGACAGATATTGAATGATTCCGATCAGCTTCCCCCTGATCTTTAGTGGACTCCGGGAACGTGATGTTAGTTCTGTTTGAGCTGAACATTGGCTAATAATTGCAAGTTGGGCAACCCCCTCCCCCCAATCCCCGCTCAGCTTGTTATTATTAGC